>JBEKRA010000128.1:0-6457 GCA_049519195.1 Verrucomicrobiota bacterium | reverse complement strand
GAAACCATTTGCTGGTCATCAGGCGTCAAGACGGAACCCTGCAGTGAAGGTGGAATGGATGTGTGCAACATCGAGAATGGAGACTACATAAAGGTAAAGGGAGTTGATTTCAGCTCCGGCGCAAAATCCTTCGAAGCCAGAGTAGCCTCGGCAACCAAGGGCGGGAAGATCGAGATCCATCTCGACAGCACCAACGGGACGCTGGTGGGGACTTGTATAGTTTCGGGCACTGGCGGCTGGCAGAAACGGGTGACCAAATCCCCAGGCGCGACGGCATCCGCATTGACGTGGAGCACTGGCGGCTGGCAGACCTGGGTGACCAAATCCTGCAAAGTCCGCGGCGCCGCCGGGGTGCATGATTTGTATTTGAAATTCACCGGCAAGAGTGGCAGCCTGTTTACATTCAACTGGTGGAAGTTCAAATCCCGCACTGGTGATGTCCGGAAGTATGTGGCAAAATGAATACTCAACTGATAAATGAAGCTTTCGACCGATCGGAAGCTTTCACAATTCGCAATGAAACTGAATTCCAGTCGCGGAAAGCCGGACGACGCGGACTGCCATTGGCTGTAATCCTGTTTGCATCCATCGTGAGTTTGTGGCTGTTCGTTCCCGCATTGCGTGCCGGTGAAGAGATCTGCGCGTCTTGTGGACAGCAGGTCGGCGTCAGCGGCGACTTTGCGCATCGCAAGGACAATGCGTCCGTCACCATCGAAGGCGCCACCGCCGACAATGCGGCGGCATTTCGTGAGGAAATCAACGGGAATAATTTCACCGTCACCATCGCGCATTTGCCGGCGGGCAGATACACCATCACCATCGGCGAAGTTGAAACGCTGGCGAGCGCGTCGGGAGAAAGATTGTTTGACGTGACTTCCGGCGACACGGTTCTGGCCAGAAATTTTGACATTTTCGCCAAGGCAGGCGGCGCGCGGAAAGTGACCACCATCACCGGCGCGGTCCAGCACGAGGACGACACGATCAAAGGTCCGGTGACGCTTGCTTTTGCGGCGAGCCAGGGCAACGCCAAGTTCAACACTTTGGAGGTGAAGAATTCTTCGGGCGCGTCGGTTGTCACGTTCAGCGCTTCGGAGTTGGCGGACGCTTTCACCGGCGACGCCGCGCGAATCCCGATAATCACCGATCCGCCGATCTGGGATAGCCGGACTCCGACGCTTCAGGCGCGCATAAATGATTTGATCCGCCGCATGTCGCTGGCCGAAAAGGTGGCGCAGTTGCAGAACGGCGCGCCCGGCATTAAGCGGATCGGGCTTCCGGCTTACAATTACTGGAACGAAGCGCTGCATGGCGTCGCGAACAGCGGCAGGGCCACTGTGTTTCCGGAGCCGGTCGGCATGTCTTCCACGTGGAATCCGGAATTGCTGCACAAGGAAGGCCACGTCGTCGGCGTTGAAGGCCGCGCCAAATATAACGACTACGTTTCCAAACATAATGGCGACGCCGCGTGGTGGAAGGGGCTGACGTTCTGGACGCCGAACATCAACATTTTCCGCGACCCGCGCTGGGGACGCGGCCAGGAAACCTACGGCGAAGACCCGTTTTTGACGGGCATGCTTTCTGTGCCGTTCATCCAAGGATTGCAGGGCGATGACCCCAATTACATGCTCGCGATGGCTTGCGCCAAACATTACGCGGTCCACAGCGGACCGGAAGCGGACCGCCATCGCTTCGATGCCGAGCCGTCGGAACGCGATTTGTATGAAACGTATCTGCCGCAATTTGAGCGCGCGGTGCGCGTGGGACACGTCGGCGGCGTCATGGGCGCCTACAGCGCGCTTTACGGCATCCCGGATTGCGCCAGTTCCTTCCTGCTCACCGACCTGTTGCGCAAGCAATGGGGCTTTGACGGTTACATCGTTTCGGACTGCGGCGCGATCGGCGACATTTCGGGCCGGGGGGAGCATCATTACGTGAATACACCCGAGGAAGCGGCCGCGCTGGGCGTAAAAGCCGGCTGCGATCTTTGCTGCGGCGGAGAATACAATGCTCTGGCTCGCGCGGTGCAAAAGGGATTGATCACGGAAAAGGAAATTGACAACGCGCTGTATCACACTTTGTGGACGCGCTTCCGGCTCGGATTGTTTGACCCGTCGGAAAAGGTTCCCTATTCGAATATCACCATGAAAGACAACGACACGCCCGAAAGCCGGGAGCTTGCGCTGCAAATTGCGCGGGAATCTTTGGTCTTGCTCAAGAACAATGGAATCCTCCCGCTGAACCCGGGCAAAATCAAGCATGTCGCCGTCATAGGACCGACTGCCGACTTGGTCGGGGCGCTGCAGGGCAACTACAATGGATCGGCCTCGCATCCGATAACGGTTTTGCGCGGCATTCGCCAGGTGCTGTCGAACATGAACATCGAAGTGACCTACACCCAAGGCTCTCCGATTACCACAGAAGCCGGTCGGGGCTTCGGCTTTGGCCGTCGCGGCGGGGCATCTGCGCCGGGCCGTCTTCCGGCGGAACAACAGGCGCAAGCCATCAGCAATGCGCTCACGGCCGATGTCGTCATTTATGTCGGCGGCATCACTCCGGATCAAGAAGGCGAAGGACATGACCGCACGAGCATTGAACTGCCGCAAGTGCAGGAGGATCTCGTCCGCGCCCTTTACAAGACCGGCAAATCGATGGTGATGGTGAATTGCAGCGGGTCCGCCGTGGCCCTCCCGTGGGAAGCGACCAATTTGCCGGCGATTCTTCAGGCCTGGTATCCGGGTGAGTCGGGCGGTCAAGCCGTTGCCGAGGTCCTTTTCGGCAAGATCAATCCCTCCGGCCACCTGCCGTTGACGTTCTACCGGGCCACCACGGACTTGCCGGCTTTCACCAATTATTCCATGTCCAATCGCACCTACCGCTACTTCAGCGGCACGCCTTTATACGCGTTCGGTCACGGCTTGAGCTACACGAAGTTTAAATTCAAGAGCGGCAAGCTGGCGTCGAAAAAAATCCCGGCCGACGGCACGGCGAAAGTGACGTTCACGGTGAAGAATTCCGGCAAACGCGACGGCGATGAAGTGGCGCAGGTTTATTTCCGCCACGTTCACTCTGTTGTTTTGCAGCCGAAACTGGCGCTGTGCGGTTTTGCCCGGGTGCATCTCAAACGTGGCGAATCCAGCAAAGTCATGATTGAAGTTCCCGCCCAAAACCTGCGCTACTGGGACACGCAGAAGAAGCAATACGTGGTTGAGCCGGGTGACTATGAAATTCTCATCGGAGCGGCGTCAGACGACATCAGGTTGAAATTGCCAATGACGATTGCCGCACCGTGAGAGCAAAACAAAACAACAAACAAAAACAAATCGAGATTATGCGAAACATACTTACACAGACCGTCTGTGTCTGCGCGACCGCCGGCATGTTCACTTTCGTGACCGGTTGCCAGACGAACAACCAAGGCCCGGCGCCATCCGCGCCGGTTGCCGTGCAAACTCCCGTGCCGCCCGCGGCGGCAGTTCAGACCCCGGCGGCAGTTCAGGCTCCAGCGGCAGTTCAGACTCCAGCAGCGCCGGCTGCGGCAGTAGTGAAGGGCGTCATTCGGATCAAGGCCGGGTCCTCCGAGCCGTTCAAGGATTCCAGCGGCAACGTCTGGCAGGCCGAACAGGGATTCAGCGGCGGCGACGTGGTTGAACGCGACGCCAGCACAGCCATCGCCAACACAAAAGATCCCGGACTCTTTCTCTCGGAGCATTACAGCATGGATTCCTTCTCATGCGCCGTTCCGAATGGAAAATACATTGCCAAGCTCTATTTTGCCGAAACTTTCGAGGGCGTCAGCGGTCCCGGCGGGCGCGTGTTTTCCTTCAATGTGCAGGGCCATGAGTTCAAGGATTTCGATGTGTTTGTAAAGGCTGGCGGAGCGAACCGCGCCTACGTTGAGACGGTGCCGGTGGAAGTCACTGACGGAAAATTCAAGATCACCTTCACATCCAACGTTGAGAATCCCGAAATCAATGCGATTGAGTTGACCGCCCAGAATTAACCGGTCAAACCTGCGGCTGACGTCGGGGCGGCAGGACTCAAGTCCGCGATCTGTCCCGGTTCAGCCACTCTTGCAGCCATTCTTCGTGCAGGTCCCCAACTAGGGATCCGCCTGTCGTCACGGATGCTTGCCGTGCCAGCCAATATTTTGCTAAAATACGCAAATGAAAATCACCCCGTTGATTCGTCCTTTTCTCGCCGCCGTGTTTGCCGCGTTTCTTGTCACGCAGCTTCCCGCCGCTGATTCTCCGTCCGTCCTCCGTAGCAGTGCTACTGCGGAGGATGGACGCGAACATCTTTCGCTCGACGCGAATTGGAAATTCCATCTGGGCGATGACTGGCCGGATGCGCTGACCTGGGTGAACTCCGGCACCGGTGGCGGCGCGGCGTCGGAACGGTTCAACGACTCGAATTGGCGCGGCGTCAACCTGCCGCACGACTGGGCGATTGAATTGCCGTTCGACCCGACCGCCGATGGCGGCCACGGTTTCAAGGCGCTCGGTCCGACTTTTCCGCGGAACAGCGTCGGCTGGTATCGCCGCGTGTTCGCGTTGCCGAAGGAAGACGAAGGCAAACGCATCTGGCTGACGTTCGACGGCGTGTTCCGCGACGCGACGGTGTGGGTCAACGGCTGGTTCGTGCAACATCATGAGGGCGGTTATTATCCATTTCGCGAGGACATCACGGACGTGGTGCATTTCGGCGGCACGAACGTCATCTCCGTGCGCGTGGACGCGACGAAATTCGAGGGCTGGTTTTACGAGGGTGCGGGCATTTACCGGCACGTCTGGCTGGACAAGGCCACGCCGGTGGCCATCGCGCCGGATGGAATTTTTGTGCAGACCGAATTTGAAAATAACATTCCGAAAGGCCGTCCTGAAATCGCCGTCGAAGTCCGCCTGCTCAACACCACCACGAACGTGGCAAAAGCAACGGTCAATTGCGAAATCATTTCACCCGGCGGCAAATCGCTCAAGAAATTTGCCGAATCGGAAAAATTGAAACGCGAATCGCAGCGCGTCGTGAAATTGGAATCGAAACTTTCTTCGCCGGTTCTTTGGTCGCCGGAGTCACCAAGTCTTTACAAGCTCGTCACGACTGTTTCTGTCGGCGGCAAAACGGTTGACCGGCAGGAAACCGCTTTCGGCATCCGCACAGTCGGCTTCGACCCGACAAACGGCTTTTTGCTGAACGGCAGGCATTACGAACTTTACGGCACCTGCAATCACCAGGACATGGCCGGCGTTGGCGCGGCGCTGCCGGATGCGCTGCAAAGTTTTCGCGTCGCCAAGTTGAAGGAATTCGGCTGCAATGCCATCCGCACCTCGCACAATCCGCCCACGCCGGAATTGCTCGACGCCTGCGACCGGCTCGGCATGTTGATCATGGACGAAAGTCGCCTGCTCGGCAGCGATTCGCTGAATTTAAGGAAGTGGGACACCCAGATCCGGCGCGACCGCAATCATCCCAGCGTCGCGATTTGGAGCGTCGCCAACGAGCAATTCGCCGTGCAAGACACGCCGCAGGCGGGGAACGCCGCGCGGACGATGCAGAATTACGTCAAGCGACTCGATCCGCTGCGCCCGGTGACCTATGCCTCGCCGGAAGGCGATGTTTATCGCGGCATCAACGCCGTCATCGAAGTGCGCGGCTGGAATTATCACATCGGCTCGAACATGGACAAATACCACGCCGAGCATCCGACGCAGCCGAACGTCGGCACCGAGCAGGCCAGCGCCGTCACCACGCGCGGCATTTACACGAATGACCGCCCGCACGGTTACGTGAGCGCCTACGATGGCGGCTATCCGGGTTACACGTCAGCCGAAACCTGGTGGAGTTATTTCGCGCCGCGTCCGTGGCTGTCCGGCGGATTTGTCTGGACCGGATTCGATTATCGCGGCGAGCCGTCGCCGTATTCGTGGCCGTGCATCAATTCGCACTTCGGCATCCTCGACACGTGCGGTTTTCCCAAGGACAGTTTTTATTACTATAAATCGTGGTGGACGACAAACGTCGTGCTGCATCTGTTGCCGCATTGGAACTGGCCGGGCAAGGAAGGCCAGGAAATCCGCGTGGACGCCGACAGCAACTGCAAGCAGGTGGAACTTTTTTTGAACGGCGCATCATTGGGCAAACAAACCATGAAGCCGAATTCGCATCTGACGTGGAAGGTGAAATACGCGCCGGGCACCTTGAGCGCGAAAGGTTTTGACGCCGCCGGCAACGTCATCGCCGAAACAAAAGTCGAAACCACCGGTGACGCGACGCAAATTCAACTCGCGCCGGACCGCAAGACCATCAACGCCGACGGCGAGGACGTGGCGGTGTTCACTGTTTCCGCACTTGACTCGCAAGGCCGCGTGGTGCCGGTGGCGCAGAACAAAATTAATTTCGCAATTGGAGGCGCGGGCAAAATTCTCGGCGTCGGCAACGGCGATCCAAGTTGCCATGAGCC
>JBEKRA010000127.1:0-6579 GCA_049519195.1 Verrucomicrobiota bacterium | reverse complement strand
CGCGAAACGGCTCGGCGCGAAAGTCACCGCCTACGACACGCGGCCCGTCGTCGAGGAGCAGGTAAAATCGCTTGGCGCGCAATTTCTGAAGATTGACATCGGCGAAACCGGCCAGACGAATGACGGCTACGCCAAGGCGCTGACCGAGGATCAGATTCAAAAGCAGCGCGACGCGATGAAGAAAACCTGCGGCGATTCCGACGTGGTGATTTCCGCCGCGCAGGTGTTTGGCCGCAAGGCGCCGATTCTCGTCACCGCGGAAATGCTCAATGCCATGAAGCCCGGCAGCGTGGTCGTTGACCTCGCCGTGGAAACCGGCGGCAACGTCGAAGGCGTCGCCTATGACAAGGTGATTGACCGCAATGGCGTAAAAATCATCGGCATCGCGAATCTGCCCGGACGCGTGCCGCTGCACGCCAGCCAGGTTTACGCCGCGAACCTCGTGGCGCTGGTCGAGGAATTCTGGGACAAGAAGGAAAAAATCTTCGTGCTGAAACTCGACGACGAAATCATCAAGGGCTGCCTCGTCACGCACGGCGGCAAGATTGTGAACGAAAAACTTGTCGCCAAACCAAACTAAAATTTTATGAGTGTAGAAATTCTCGTCCTATTCATCTTCGTGCTCGCGATTTTCGTGGGCTTTGAAGAGATCTCAAAAGTGCCTTCGATGCTGCACACACCGCTGATGTCTGGCACCAACGCCATTCACGGCATCATTATGCTCGGCGGCATGTTGGTGCTCGCCGCCGCGGACACGACCCCGGCGCGGACGCTCGGCTTCATCGCGGTGATTTTCGGTTCCGCCAACGTCTTCGGCGGTTTTATGGTCACGGACCGCATGTTGCAAATGTTCAAGAAAAAGAAAAAATGAGCTCGACCCTTGCCCTCATCTTCATCGGAGTGGCGGTTTTATTCATCCTCGGCATCAAATTTTTGAGTTCGCCGAAGACCGCGCGCTACGGAAACCTCATCGCCGCCGCCGGCATGTTGGTCGCTTTTCTCGCGACGATTCCGCTGCTGCAACTGGCGCCGGAACACGGAAAGCTCAATATCATCCTGATGGTAGTCGGCATTCTGATTGGCCTCGCGCTCGGCGCGCTCGGCGCGTATTCGGTCAAGATGACCGCGATGCCGCAGATGGTCGCGGCGTTCAACGGCTTGGGCGGCGGGTCGGCGGCGCTGGTCGCGAGCCTGGAATTTCTGCGGCGCTCGCATAGTCTTGAAGGCGTGACAGTGTCCGCCGCGGTTCCGATGTTGTTCGCCACACTCATCGGCTCGCTGTCGTTTTCCGGCAGCATCATCGCGTTTTTGAAGCTGGAGGGAAAATTTGAGAAGCCGCACACGTTTCCGGGCCAGAACTTTTTGAACGGCCTCGTGCTGCTCGTGATTCTCGGCTTGTGCGGCTATTTGATCGGCGGCGAAACGACCAACTCGACGGCATTTATTGTAATGTTTGCGCTGGCGCTCGTGTTCGGCGTGGCGATGGTCATGCCCATCGGCGGCGCGGACATGCCGGTCGTCATCTCGCTGCTCAACTCCTTCACAGGCCTGGCTGTGGCGGGAGACGGCTTTGTCATCAACAACCTTTCCATGATCGTCGCCGGCACGCTCGTCGGCTCGTCGGGCACGCTGCTCACGCTGCTCATGTGCAAGGCGATGAACCGGCCGGTCACGAATGTTTTGTTTGGCGCATTCGGCTCTGGTGGCGGCGGAATTGCGGCTGCTGGCGGTGTCGCCGGGACCGTCAAACCGATTCAAGCTGACGAAGCCGCGTTGCTGCTTGCCTACGCGCAGCGCGTGGTGATCGTGCCCGGCTACGGCATGGCTGTGGCGCAGGCGCAGCACCAGGTGCGCGAACTTTCCGACGAACTCGGCAAACGCGGCGTCGAAGTGCAATTTGCGATTCATCCGGTCGCCGGCCGTATGCCCGGCCACATGAATGTGCTGCTGGCCGAGGCGAACGTTCCCTACGACCAACTTCAGGAAATGGAAGCCATCAACCCCTCGATGGACCGCGTGGACGTGTGCCTCGTCATCGGCGCGAACGACGTCGTGAATCCCGCCGCGCGCGAGGACAAATCCAGCCCGATTTACGGCATGCCCATCATCGAAGCCGACCACGCCAAGACCGTCATTGTGATGAAACGCTCGATGGCCAAGGGCTTCGCCGGCATCGAGAACCATCTTTTCTACAAGGACAACACGCGGATGCTCTTTGGCGACGCGAAAGCCTCGCTCAACGCGCTCATCGCGGCAGTGAAGGCGGGTTGAAATTCAAAGCCATCGAAAGAAGGAGACAGACAAAATCCTGCGGTCAACCGCTGTTTTGTGGGCGGGAGGCGAAGGTTGCTGCTTCAAAAAGAAGTGCGGGCCACTTGCGCCAGATGGTTGTTGATCCAAACGCGGCGGTGATGGCCGAAGAGAGGACGGCGGCGTTTTTCAATGAGCACATCGTTCTTCTCTTGTTCGCCGACTGTGAGCCGATAGGTTTCACGGACCGGCTCATTGATCAGGCGCAGCGATTGCACGACCACCTGGCCGTCCACGCGGATTTCGAGGTTTCCCAAGAGCTGATTAAAGCTGAATTCCACGTTGTGCTTCTCTTCCCGTCCGACTTCGATGATGAATTTCATAATTTCTTCAATTATAGACAGCACGTTACTTGCCAAGTATTTGCGAAACAGAAACAGCGTCAAATCACCTAAAAAACGCCCTCGGAAACATTTCGCCGACAATCCCACCACCTGTCCCGTCCAATAAACTTACATGACAGGACATTCATCATCCCAACCGGAGGAGTCCCAATCCGCCAGGAACTATTTTGACAGAATTAACAGAATGAGCAGAATTCAATTCTGCTGAATTTTGTAATTCTGTCTAAGGCCCGGACAAATTCTCTTTGCGCACCTCGCGCCTTTGCGTGAAAATGAAACCATGAGCGCAGTTGCCAATAAAAATTTGCCCGACGCCACCGGCCATTTCGGTCCCTATGGCGGGCGGTTCGTGCCGGAGACGCTGATGCACCCGTTGCAGGAGCTGGAAGCGGAGTATTTCCGCGCCCAGCATGATCCCGAATTTCAGAAGGAGTTGAGTTATTATCTCACGGAGTTTGTCGGCCGCCCGACGCCGCTTTATTTTGCCGAACGGCTCACCAGGGAACTCGGTGGCGCGAAGATTTATCTCAAGCGCGAGGACCTCAACCACACCGGCTCGCACAAGCTCAACAACGCGATGGGGCAAATCCTCCTCGCCAAGCGCATGGGCAAGACGCGCATCATTGCCGAGACCGGCGCGGGCCAGCACGGCGTCGCCACCGCCACCGTCGCCGCGATGTTCGGGATGAAATGTGTCATCTACATGGGCGCGGTGGATTGCCAGCGGCAGGAACTCAATGTTTATCGCATGAAAATGCTCGGCGCGGAAGTCGTGCCGGTCCACGCGGGGCAAAAGACCCTGAAGGAAGCCGTCAACGAAGCCATGCGCGACTGGGTGACGAACATCCGCAGCACGCATTACATTCTCGGCACGGCCTATGGCGCGCATCCGTATCCGGTGATGGTGCGGAATTTCCAACGCATCATTGGCGACGAGGCGCGCGCGCAAATTTTGGAAAAGGAAAAGCGGCTGCCGGACTTGCTCATCGCGTGCGTTGGCGGCGGCTCGAACGCCATCGGGCTGTTCTATCCATTCCTCGACGACAAATCCGTGAAGCTCGTCGGCGTGGAAGCCGGCGGACGCGGCATCAAGCCCGAGCAGCACGCGGCGCGGTTTCAAGGCGGGTCGCTCGGCGTGTTGCAGGGCACGCGCAGCTACATTTTGCAGGACGAATTCGGCCAGATCCAATCCACCCACAGCGTCAGCGCCGGACTCGATTACGCCGCCGTCGGGCCGGAACACGCGTGGTTGCGCGACGCCAGCCGCGCCGAATACACCTACGCCACCGACGACCAGGCGCTCGAAGCCTTCATGAAACTCGCGCGGCTGGAGGGCATTATCCCCGCGCTGGAAAGCGCCCACGCCGTGGCCGAGTGCATGGTGCGCGCGCCGAAGCTGGGCAAGGACGCGCTCATCATCGTGAACCTTTCCGGCAGCGGCGACAAAGACGTGGCGCAGGTGGCGGCGAAGGTGAAGCTAGAAATGCCGAAGTGAGTTGACAGCAGAATCAGGAATGCAGAAATTAATACGAACAAAAATGCTGTTTTTGGTGTCAAAACCGATGCAAGCGAAGCGCTTGATTAAACGACCAGCCTTCCATTAAACTGAAACAAAAAAAATGCGTGTAGCAAATTTCCAAGTCGCCGTCGCGTTTGAGATTGAGCCGGAGTTAATTCTCTCTCTTGGCCCAAGCATTCGGGCTTTGGCCACCCGAACGCAGGGAAGAATTCACGACGCGGGCGTCGGAGACCCAGATTTTCCGCCAGATGTTCCGAGGATTGTCATTCAAACCAAACAATTTTTGGTAAACATTTCGCTCAATCGGTTTGATATCCACGCAACTCCGCCTCGGCATTTACAGGAAAACCATTCTGCTGCGGTGCAATTTGCCCAAACAGTCGCCGGGGATGTTCTAAACGAGTTACTGAAAGTTCCTGTCAGCTATGCTTGGTCTGGTATCGTCGCACACTTAAAATATCCGAGCGAGAAGCCGCTGGCTAGTGCGCCAATGGCGGTTGCTCCAATTTTTCAACATTTGGTTAACATTCCACATTCTGGAAAGCCGTTGTCTTCTTTTGAAGTGCGATTTGGCTATCAAGAGGATGATTTGTTTCGATCTATAAAGTTGGGAGGCTATGCTGCACAAAACATAAAATTCAAACCCATTCCCGAAGGAGAACAAACTGCTCCCGGTATTGGCATTGAAGGAACAGAAATCGTTGAAACAGGTGTTCAGGTATTTCTCGACGTTAACAACAAACCATCAGCAGGAAAAAAAACGCCAATTGATGATTTGAAAAGGCTTTTTGATGTCTGCGAAAAATCTATCGTCACCTTACCGGAAGAATTAGACCTAAAGGAATTATTAAAATGAGCGCAACAATACCACTATACAGAAAACCAGCCCCGCGACTTATTAACCTGATTGACGCACCCACCACGCCGGGACGAGTTGATTTTTTAAGCGATCAAGTCGCTGCTCATTTGTCCAGCGACCCAGTGTTTATTGAATGTGTGTCGAGATATGTAAATCAGCGCTTGCAAAATCCAGAAACAATTAAATCATTGGCGAAAAGCATGCATGTCCAATTAAAGATTGAACAATTGCTTGAAGCGCAAGAAGCGCAGAGCAGTCCATTTGCCCCAATTTTCATTGCAGATCTAAAACCCGACGAAATCCCTGAAGGGATTTTCGCCGAATTGGATAGCCTGGCCAGAATCACCGACCTTTCGGATTTGATTCGAGTGGATCAGGATTAATAAACGCGCATGTTCTTGCCCCCAGAAGAAATAGAACCCGACGTTCTGCGCCAAGGGGATATAATCGCAGAAGTTCCCATCTTGGGCGCGATCCAGTTGGAAAAATACGCGCCCGTGGTTGACGCGTCTTGGGCTGTAGGCACAAAACCGGAATCGGGTTTTTGCATGGTTTTGTCACACAGCTGCGAAATTGCTTTGGAGAATGAAATCAAAGTCACGAGCCTCATTCTTGCACCAATACGCGACGTTATCGGAGCAGCAAAGCCGGAACAATTCGACCTTTTGAAGCAATCAAATGTTTTGACCAAAGACACCGCCACAAGCTTCCTAAAATATTTTTACGTTGAACCCGCACCACCAATGCCCTTTGCCAAAGGCGGACTTGTGGACTATTCAAAACTTTTCAGTTTGAGGCGACACGCCGTCAAAAATCTAGTCCCCAAAAAAGTGCTTCAGCTTAAACCCGAATTCGTGGCGGCAATGGCCAAAAAGCTGGCAATTTATTTTTACAGAATCGGCTGAAGTCGAGCGCGCGGGAAACCGGCGCAAACTTTTTCCCATCACGTTGACGGAAACGCGACGTTGAAAAATGGGAGCGTCTGGACACGGCCACCGGCGAAGCTTCGGCGGCAGCCGTCCGCAAACATCACCTCCCCGATTTCTCGAACTGGCAGCCCCCCGCCGCCTTTGCCCGCGCCTTTGCTCCGCCTACGCAGTGCTTCGGCGCGACAAGCCGTCTGGAAAAAGATTTGCGCACCAGCCTTCGCTAAAGCTACGGCCCGGCAAGCCAGCATCGGAGAATAATGATCATCCCAACGGTATGAAATCATTCAGCCCAGGGTTGGCGCGGAGCGACTACCCTGGGTCAACCGTCCAAAAACATTTTCAACCCCACCGGGGTTGCATCCGCATTCGCCGCAAATTGATTCAACCCCGTTGGGGTTGTTTCATTTTTGATTCTCCACCCAGCGTAGCCGCGATTGCATCGCGTCAACGCCGGGCTGAATGATGAAATCCCTTTGGGATTTTTCTGCGCGTCTCCGCGTCTCTGCGATTAAAATCCCGTTTACGGATTCCGCAACATTGAAAAAATGGGAGTGCCGGGACTCGGACATCCGACTTCACTTCGTTCCAGCGCGACGAGCCGGCGAAGCTTCCGCCTTC
>JBEKRA010000126.1:0-6579 GCA_049519195.1 Verrucomicrobiota bacterium | reverse complement strand
GTTTTCACGAATGCCGCAATCGGAAAACTGTCATTGCTCTCGCCCGGCGTCCTGGCGCTCGCCAAGCCGGATGGCGATGAATTGAATTATTTGCTCGGCATGGTCGCGGCACATTTCGGCATCGTCATCCTTTGTTTCCTCGCGTGGCAGCGTGAATGGAAACGCCTGCTGGCAAAAACCGCTCCCGCTCCACCGGCGCAATAGCGGAAGTTTTCCGAAGCCGCTCCCCGCCGTCGGCCAAAAATGAATTGTCGCCGCGTTTGTTTCGCGGCAAACTGTGAATCTATGCAGCAAGTGAACCTCGGCATGATTGGCGGCGGCACCGTCGGCAGTGGTGTCTTCCACGCCTGGCAAAAAAACGGCGGCCTCATGGCAGCGCGCCTCGGCGTGAAGCTCGTGATCCGAAAAATTGCCGTCAAGGCATTCGATGAACCGCGCCCGTATCCCATCCCGCGCTCGCTCATGACGACCGACTGGCAGGAGGTTGTCAACGACCCCGAAGTCCACGTCGTCATCGAACTGGTCGGCGGCACCGGCATCGCCCGGACGATGATTCTGGCCGCGCTCAAACTCGGCAAGCCGGTCATCACGGCGAACAAGGCGCTGCTGTCCGCGCACGGCGAGGAACTGTTTGCCGCGGCGAAAAAATACGGCGCGAACCTCCATTACGAGGCGAGCGTTTGCGGCGGCATTCCCATCATCAAATCGCTGCGCGAGGGTTTTGTCGGCAACCGCATCAACGCGCTTTATGGCATCGTCAACGGCACCTGCAATTACATCCTCACCCGGATGAAACTGGAGGGCGCGGACTTCGACGCCGTGCTCGCCGACGCCCAAAAGCTGGGCTACGCCGAAACGCCGCCGGACCTCGACATTGACGGCCACGACGCCGCGCACAAAACCGGCATCCTGGCCTCGCTCGCGCACGGCTTTTGGGTGAACCCAAAAAAAATCCACGTCGAAGGCATCCGCCACGTGTCCGCATTGGACATCAAGTTCGCCGGCGAACTTGGTTACACGATCAAGCTGCTTGGAATCATCAAACGAATTGACGATTCAACAAATCGTAAATCGAAAATCGAAAATCATAAATGCGCGGTGCAGGTTTCCGTTTATCCGACGCTCATTCCCAACGCGCACGTCCTCGCCAGCGTGAATCACGTTTTCAACGCGGTGTTCGTTCGCGGCGATGTCGTCGGCGACACGCTGTTTTACGGGCGCGGCGCGGGCAAGGACGCCACCGCCAGCGCCGTGTTGAGCGACGTAGCCGACGCCGCGCTGGATTTGAAAGCGGGACAGGCTTCCAGCCCGTCCAAGTTTGATCGTCACCTTGACAGGCTTGAAGCCTGTCCCACGCCACGCGTGCCGCCGTTTGTGCCGCACGAATGCAGCGGCGCGGTCGCGCCGATTGCCGACGTTGTTTCCCAATATTTTGTCCGGCTGGATGTCGTGGACAAGCCCGGCACACTGGCAAAAATAGCGGCCATATTCGGCCAGTCGGGCATCGGCATTTCGTCCGTCATCCAGCCCGAAGGCCACGAAGGCAAAAGCGTGCCGCTGATTTTCATGCTGCACTACGCCCCCAACGGCGCGGTGACCAGGGCGCTCGCCAGAATCGGCAGGCTTCCCGTCGTAAAGGGCAGGCCGGTGATGATTCGGGTGGAAAATTTTGAGTGAATCCGCTATTTTGTTTGAATGAGCACAATTGCTGAAATCACAAACAGCCTGACTGGTTTGAGCACCGAGGAGTTGCAAAAAATCGAACGCGCGCTCATCAGCATTTACCGCCAGCGTAAAAACGGAATTATTTTCGACGACGCTTACGGTGTTTGGACGGAAGAAGACCAGGTCGCGGCGGCAGGGCAGGCGTTCGTTTTAATGGACAAAGCGGAGAAAAAAAGTCCGGGGGCGCGCAAAAAATGAAACTGCCTCGGAGGGGGGAAATCTGGCTTTGCGATTTGGGCATGGTTGCAAAAGTGCGTCCCGTTTTGATCTTAAGTGTTCCATTTGGCGAGAATGACTACGCCCTGTTTCATGTTGTTCCGCACACAACCGCCATGAGAGATTCGCAATTTGAAGTGGCCGCAGCGATTCCTTTTCTGGAGCGTGGAGTATTTAACATTCAAGGTTCACAGTCCATTCCACGCGCAAATTTGCTCCGATGTCTTGGGGCCTTGTCCAACGACCAGTTGGCGCAGGTGGAAGATTCATTCCGGCGCTGGCTTCAACTATAAATTTTATCTCATGCCTGCGCTCCTTTTTCACAGCACCAACGGAAAATCGCCCGCGGTCAATTTGCGCGCGGCCATTCTCGCCGGGCTGGCGCCGGACCGCGGACTTTATCTTCCCGACCAATTTCCAAAATTCACGCCGGATGAAATCTCCGCGTTCGCCGGGTTGCCGTATCACGAAATCGCCTTCCGCGTCCTCTCAAAATTCACCGGCGGCACTTTGCCCAACGCCGACATGACCGCGATTTGCCGCGACGCCTACAACTTCGACATCCCGCTGGAAAAAGTCCACGACCGCGTTGTGGTGATGCGGCTGGACCAGGGACCGACCGCGTCGTTCAAGGATTTTGCCGCGCGCATGATGGCGCGGCTGCTGGGCCGGTTTTTGGATGAGGACGGCAGGCGGATCACAATTCTCACCGCGACCAGCGGCGACACCGGCGCGGCGGTGGCGCACGCGTTCCACAACGTGCCCGGCATCCGCGTCATCGTGCTGTTTCCGGTGGATGAAGTCAGCTTGAGCCAGCGCAAGCTGATGACCACGCTCACCGGCAACGTCCGCACCGTGGCGGTTGACGGCAAGTTCGACGACTGCCAGGCGATGGTGAAACAAGCCTTCGCCGATCCCGTGCTCAAATATATTCCGCTGTCGTCGGCGAACTCCATCAACATCGGACGGCTGCTGCCGCAGAGCGTTTATTATTTTTACGCCGCGTCGCGCCTCGCGAAACCCGGCGAACAAATAGTCTTTTCGGTGCCGAGCGGAAATTTCGGCGACATGATGGGCGCGGTCGTCGCGCGGGAGATGGGTCTGCCGGTGAAAAAAATCGTGGCATCGGTCAATGACAACGACGCGTTCCCGCGCTTTCTCGCCACCGGCGTCTACAAAAAAGTCGTGCCCTCGCGCAATTCGGTGTCAAACGCGATGAACGTCGGCCACCCAAGCAACCTCGCGCGGCTCGTGGCCGTGTATGGCGGGCGCATGGACGAGACCGGCAAGATTCACCGGCAGCCCAACCTCGCCGCGATGCGCCGCGATGTGTTTTCCAGTTCGGTTTCCGACGACCGCACGCGGGAGACGATCCGCGAAGTCTGGAACAAATACAAATTGCTGCTCGAAGCGCACGGCGCGGTCGCGTGGCGCGGCTTCCTGGACTGGCAGGAAAAGGAGCGGTCTGGAGTTCCGGCTTCAGCCGGTTCGGACCGCCTGAAGGCGGAACTCCAAACGGGCGATGTTCCATGCGTGATCCTCGAAACGGCGAACCCCGCGAAATTCCCGGAGGAAATTGAGAAGACGATTGGCTTTGCGCCCGACGTTCCGCCCGCGATGACAGCCGCAATCAAATTGCCGGAAGAATTCGACCGCATGGGCGCGGATTACGCGAAGTTCCGTGAGTATTTGCTAAAGCAGCATACGGTCGCTTGATTGCCGGCGTATTTCTGGCATCCTTTCGTTCCGGCAATTCATAACATGGCTCTGATTGTTCAAAAATATGGCGGCACGTCGGTGGCCAACACCGACCGCATCAAGAACGTCGCGGCGCGCGTGGCGAAATACCATGCCAAGGGCGACAAGGTTGTCGTCGTAGTTTCCGCGATGAGCGGCGTGACGGACGGGCTCATCAAGCTGGCCAAGGACATCGCGCCGCTGCCGAGCGAGCGCGAGATGGACATGCTCCTCGCCACCGGCGAACAGCAGACCATCGCGCTCACGGCCATCGCGCTGCACACGACCGGCATTCCGGCGGTTTCCATGACCGGCGCGCAGGCTGGCATCGTCACCGACGGCGTCCACACGAAGGCGAAGATTCGCAACATCACGCCCCGGCAGGTTCACGAGCATCTCAACGCGGGCAAGGTCGTCATCGTCGCCGGATTCCAGGGCGAAACGAAGGACGGCCAGATCACGACGCTTGGCCGCGGCGGCTCGGATTTGACGGCTATTGCGCTGGCCTCCGCGCTCAAGGCCGACCTCTGCCAGATTTACACGGACGTGGACGGCGTCTACACCACCGACCCGCGCATCGTGCCGACGGCGAAAATGCTTCAGGAAATTTCCTACGACGAAATGCTCGAACTCGCCAGCCTCGGCGCGAAGGTGATGCAGAGCCGGTCGGTTGAATTTGCCAAAAAATTTGGAGTCGTGTTTGAAGTGCGCTCCAGCCTAAACGAAAACCCAGGAACGATTGTGAAAGAAGAAACGAAAAGCATGGAAGGCGTCGTCGTGCGCGGCGTCGCGCTCGACAAAAACCAGGCCAAGATCACGCTCGTCGGCGTGCCGGACAAACCCGGCGTGGCCGCGAGGATTTTCAAGGCGCTCGGCGACGCGACCGTCAACGTGGACATGATCATCCAGAACATCAGCCACGGCGCCGGCACGCCGCAGACGGACATTTCGTTCACCGCGGACAAGCCTGATTTGCTCAAGGCGCAGAAGGTGATTGACGGCTTGAAAAAGGAAATCGGTTTCCGCGAAGTCATTACCGCTGAAAAGATCGGCAAGTTGTCCATCGTCGGCGTTGGCATGAAATCGCAGACCGGCGTCGCGGGAAAGCTGTTTGAAACGCTCGCGAAAGAAGGCGTGAACATTGACATGATTTCCACCAGCGAAATCAAAATTTCCGTCGTGATAGACCTCGCGAAGGGCGAGCAGGCGGTGAAGGCTGTTCACGCGGCGTTTATCGGTTGACACGCTTGCCGCGCAAATTTAAGGTTAATCCAGCATGACTGCGATTGCGAAACAACTGGATGCAAAGCTGAAATTGTGGCGTTCGCCGACGGCGCAAAAAGTTGAAAAACTGGTTGCGGACATTATCGCTTTGGCTGATCGCAAAATGCCGAATGGCAAATCTCCGCGCAAGCCGGTTTCTAAAAATGGCGACGCCTTTCTCGCAGACAAGAAAACATTTGGCGGCAAGACGCCTGGCGGCCTGGCGGCCAATCACGACCGTTATCTTTACGGTGAGCAATGACCTTCATTGACACGGGCGCGTTTCTTGCGCGTTATCTTCCAAGCGACCAACACCACAAAGTTGCGTCGGCGCTTTGGGAGAAAGTTCGCACCACGCACGAACGCTGTGTCACAAGCAATTTTGTTCTCGACGAAACTTTCACCTTGCTGGCCCGCCGCGCCAGCTACTCGTTTGCAGCGGAAAAGGCGCGGATTATCTACGCCGCAAACTCATTGGAAATTCTCCGCCCGGATTCACTGACGGAACTGGCCGCCTTGAATTGGTTTGAGAAATTTGCCGATCAAGAAGTCAGCTTCACCGATTGCGTCTCCTTTGCGCTTATGCGCGAGGCGGACATTCAAACGGCGTTTTCCTTTGACTCGCATTTCGAGCGCGCCGGCTTCAAAAAGTGGAAATGAAAGCCATCCACGCGGCGTTTATCGGCTGAACCGGCAATGTGCGCTTCCACATCCATAGGTGAGGAGACATGAGACGATGCGATCACTGCGGAGCGCAATACGGCGACAAGGTTTTCATCTGCCCGGCTGACGGGCGGCCGACGGTCAATCCACAAGCCAGGCCCGGATCGGTTTTTGGTTGCGTCAGCGGACAGGCCGCGTTCAACGTCAAAGTCGTTTCTCCCCTGTCGGCGGCGGGGTCATACCGGGTTTTTGTCCAGAGCGGCGATCTGTTTTTCATACAAATTGAGAGCGGATCAAATCAGATTCTCAACGCCCTAACCCCGCTGCTTGGCCCGTTTGGAGGTCTCGCCAACTTGTTCGGATGGTTGTTTTCCCGGCGCAAGGTCAATGAATTCAACGAACGCCTGCAATCGGCCGACCCGGAAAGTCTGCTGCGCGACAGCAAAAAGAATTTCCGGATTCACCTGGCCGAAATCCGCCAGACCGTAATTGAACCGGCCGCAGCTTCGAGTTTCAGCGGAAAAGAGGTGGGACGCGCCGACCTGACCGTCCGGCAAGGCGAAAGATGGAAGCTCGCCTTTGCCGCGCGTGCGGACATGGATGCCATCTGGCAACTATTGGCGTCCAGTTCCTTTTCACCATTGCAGGCGGATGTGGAATGGAATGACAAATATCAGCAGTATTTGGGAAAACCACCTGTCGAAAAGTTGTCCGCAAAAACCAACCGCATTAGTTTCACGCCATGAACTGCAATTTTAACCTGCTGGTTACGATGTGCTGCTGACCAGCGCGGCAGCCGGGATTTGAGAGCTGAAAACCCGCGCCGAATTCGGCGCTTGACCGCAATCGGCCTTTGCCTAACGTCCATCCGGTGAACATTGACGAAAACCATTTCACGCCCTCCACAGAGGTTCAAAAGCCAGGCCCCGCCCGTTGCGGGAAATCCACGACAACGTGGTTTGCCCTTTACGGTTT
>JBEKRA010000125.1:0-6611 GCA_049519195.1 Verrucomicrobiota bacterium | reverse complement strand
CCAGCAATCCGCCGCCGTTCTGTGAATTTGCGTCGAAAAAGTCCGCCAGCGCCTTTCCGTTCAAACCTGGTATGGTGATGAACGACATCAACCGGCAAATCGCCAGAACCCCAAGCGTGAACAAAAGCCGGGATTTCAGCTCCGGAATTTTGAAGCAGTTGGCGAAGGTGTTGGCAATGTTGCGAAACATAAGTCAGCCTAGCTTCAGACTTTGGCCGGCGTAGCGGGTTTGCCGCCGACGATTTCGCAGGTGCCGCCCCTGGCTTCAATCTTGGTTTTGGCCGAGGCGCTGAACGCGCTCACGCTGACCGTGAGTTTTTTGGTCAGTTCGCCGTCGCCGAGAATTTTCACGCCGGCGGCGCGGCCATTGGCCAGGCCGACCGCGCGCAACGCCGCTTCATCAACCTTCGCGCCGTCATCGAACTTGTTCAGCTCGCCGACGTTGACGCCAATGTATCGGACCGTGAATTGGGCGTTGTTGAAACCGCGCTTGGGAATGCGGCGGATGAGCGGCATCTGGCCGCCTTCAAAGCCGATGCGGATGGAACTGCCGGAACGCGCGGTCTGGCCCTTGCCGCCGCGACCGCTGGTTTTGCCGTGGCCGCTGGATTCGCCCTGACCGAGCCGTTTACGGCGGTGCTTCGCGCCGGGACGGGGTTTCAAATCGTGTAGTCGCATAAAAATCAAGCTGTGGCCGGAACCGCTTCAGGCGCTTTCGGCGTTTCCACATTTTTAATTTCCAAGCCGCGGCTCTTGTAAATGTCCGCGCGCAGCCGCAGGCTCAACAGCGCCTTGAGCGTGGCCTTCACCACATTCGCCGCGTTTTTCGAGCCAAGCGATTTGGTCAAAACGTCCTTCACGCCGGCGGATTCCAAAACGGAACGGACGGTTTTGCCGGCAATGATGCCGGTTCCGGGCGACGCCGGACGCAGCAAAACTTTTGCGCCGCCATATCTTGAATAAATCTCGTGCGGGATCGTCGCGTCCTTCAGGGACACGGAGACCATCTGGTTGCGGGCGAGTTCGCCGCCGCGGCGGATGGCGTCCGCAACTTCGCCGGCCTTGCCGAGCGCGTAGCCGACGCGGCCTTTTTTGTCGCCGACAACGACTAGCGCGCTGAAATTGAAACGGCGTCCGCCCTTGACGACTTTTGCGGAGCGGTTGATATAGACGACCTTTTCGACCAGCTCCTCGGAAGGGCGGCCATCAAAATTGATTTCCGGCGCTTCGGAGGCTGGTTTGCGGCGACCGCGACCGCGCGGGCCGCGTTGATCGCCGCCTTGTCCGGGTTTGGTGAATTCTGCCACGATATTTTTTGGGTTTCTGGTTAAAATTTGAGTCCGGCCGCGCGCGCCGCCGTTGCCAGCGTCGCCAGCTTGCCAAGCACCGTCACGGGCTTGCCGTCCTTGCCCTTGCTCTTTGACCAATGATAGCGGGCGCCGGCGCGGTCAAACACCACTTCCTTGATGCCCTTGGCGAGCGCGGTTTCCGCCGCGAGCTTGCCGATGACTTTCGCGCTGCTCACGTTCGCCGCGAGCTTGTCGCGGTCGGGCGTGCTCTTGCTCGTCGTCGAGGCCGCGGCCAGCGTCACGCCGGCGGCGTCGTCAATGAACTGGACGTGGATGTTTTCGTTCGTAAAACAGACGCTCATGCGCGGACGATCCTTCGTGCCGCTCACTTTTTTGCGGATGCGCCACTGGCGCAACTGCTTCAACCGATGTTTTTTTTGCGTTCTCATCTCAATGCCCGCGGCCCTGGCCGTGGAAATTTAATTGTTACTGGACGGTCTTGCCTTCCTTGCGCTGGACATGTTCGCCAACGTAACGGACACCCTTGCCCTTGTAAGGTTCCGGCGGATAAAAGGCGCGCAGTTCGGAGGCGACCTTGCCCACCAGCATCTTGTCCGGCCCTTCAATCGTCAGCTTGGTGTTTTCCTCGACCGTCACCTTGACCTGGTCGGGGATGGTGTAATTGATCGGATGCGAATAACCGAGCGCCATGTTCACCACCTTGCCCTGGACGGCGGCCTTGAAGCCGACGCCCTGGATTTCGAGCTTCTTGACGAAGCCCTCGGTCACGCCCTGAACCATGTTGTTGACGAGCGCGCGGCTCAAGCCGTGCAGCGCCCTGGCCTGCGCGTCATCGCCATCGCGGCTCACGACGATCTTGCCGTCGGAAACCTTCAGGCTGGTGCGCTTCGGCAATTCCCAGTCGAGCTTGCCCTTCGGCCCTTCGACCAGAATTTTCTGCCCTTTGACTTCCACCTTTACCTTTGGCGGAATGGCAATCGGTTGTTTTCCAATTCGCGACATAAAATTTTACCAGACTTGGCAGAGCAGTTCGCCGCCGAGGTTTTTCTTCCTGGCCTCCGCGCCGGTCATCACGCCTTCAGGCGTGGACACAATCGAGATGCCCATTCCGCTCAACACGCGCGGAATCTCCGTGGATCCGGCGTAACGGCGCAGGCCGGGCCGGCTCACGCGTTTCAAGCCTTCAATCACGTTTTTCTTGCCCTGGTATTTGAGGCGGATTTTGAGTTTTTTGATCACGTTGCCTTCAACGGACACGTCGGCGACGTAGCCCTCGCTCTTCAAAATCTTCGCAACGCTTTCCTTCATCCGCGAGTGCGGCAATTCCACCGCCGGCAGCAACGCCCTGCCGGCGTTGCGGATGCGGGTCAACATGTCTGAAATCGGATCGCTCATATCAAAATCGTAATCTTCATTTTTCTACCAACTGGCCTTCGTCACGCCGGGAATCAAGCCGTTCAACGCCGCCTCGCGGAAAGTCAGGCGCGAAACGCCGAACTTGCGGAGGTAGCCGCGGCGGCGACCGCTAAACGCGCACCGGTTCACCAGGCGCACCGGACTGGCGTCGCGCGGCAGCTTGGCGAGGCCCGCGTAATCACGCTTCGCCTTCAACTCGGCGCGGATCGCGGCGTATTTCTTCACCGTTTCCGACTTGCGCTTGTTGCGCTCTCTCCATGCTTTCTTGGCCATAAATTCGTTTATCCTTTTGCTGCTTCTTTGGCCGCGTCTCTCGCTGCTTTTTTGGCAGCTTCTTGTTTGGCCAGTTCCATTGCGGCCGCTTTGGCGGCTTCCTTGCCCGCTTCCATGGCGGTGTCTTTGGCCGCGTCTTTCGCCGGTGCTTCCTTCGCCTCGGCGAACGGAAAGCCCATCATCTTCAACAGCTCCAGAGCCTGCGCGTCGTCCGGCGCGCTGGTCACAACCGTGATGTCCATGCCCTGCGGCCGCTTGATTTTGTCCAGCTCGATTTCCGGAAAAATCGTCTGTTCGGCGACGCCGAACGTGTAATTCCCGCGGCCGTCGAACTTGCGCGGCGACAATCCACGGAAGTCGCGGATGCGCGGCAGCGCAGTGGCGATCAGCCGGTCGAAAAATTCATACATCATTTCGCGGCGCAGCGTCACCCGGCAGCCGATGGGCACGTTCTCGCGCAGCTTGAAATTCGCAATGTCGTGGCGCGACTTGCTGATGACCGCCTTGCGGCCGGTGATCAGCGACAAATCCTTCGCCGCGTCCTCGATCGCGTTCTTTTCCAGCGAAGCGCTGACGCCCATGTTCACCACGATCTTTTCCAAACGCGGAATCTGATGGACGTTCGTGTAGTTGTGCTTTTCCTTCAGGGCAGGCACCACTTCGTTTTTGTATTTTTCGTAAAGTCTGGCTTTCATTTTTCAGTGCCACGGATTTTGCCGTGACGAAATTTTCAAGTCGCCGCCTCCGGCTGTTCCACGTGTTCAACCTTCATCACATTCGAGATGTGAATCGTCCCCTCGCGCTCGACAATCGCGCCCTGCGGATGCTCCTGGCTCTTGCGCGTGTGGCGCTTGATCAACTGCACGCCCTCAACGATGACGCGCTGTTTCTTCGGCGACACGGCGATGATCTTGCCGCGCTTGCCCTTTCCCTTGCCGGCCAGCACGATGACCTCGTCGCCCTTTTTCACATGACATTTCATAAATTTTTCAAATCACCTCCGGCGCGAGCGAAATAATCTTCATGAACTTCTTGTCGCGCAGCTCGCGCGCCACCGGCCCGAAAATGCGAGTGCCCTTCGGATTCTGCTCCGCGTCAATGATGACGCAGGCGTTGCGGTCGAATCGCAGATACGAGCCGTCGTTGCGGCGGATGATTTGCCGCGTGCGGACGATCACCGCGTCATGCACCTCGCCCTTTTTCACCTGGCCGTCCGGCGCTGCGTCCTTGATGTGGACCTTGATGATGTCGCCGATGCCGGCATAACGCTGATTGCGGCCCAACACGCCGATGTTCCAGGCGATTTTTGCGCCCGTGTTGTCCGCGACATCCAAATGGGAACGAACTTGCAACATAAAATCTCGATTAAGCCGCCACCGCTTCTTCCGTGCCGCGCTCGACAACTTCAACGAGCTGCCAGCGTTTCAACTTCGACATCGGGCGCGTCTCGATGATGCGCACGCGGTCGCCAGGTTTGGCCTCGCCCTTTTCGTCGTGGGCGTAAAATTTCTTGTAGGCCGTGACAATCTTCTTGAACTTCGGGTGCGGATAACGGCGCTGCACGCGCACCACGATGGTCTTGGCCATCTTGTTCGAGATGACTTCGCCTACGCGTTCCTTGCGTTTGCCGCGCGCTTCCACGTTTTTGGTTTCTTCAGCCATACAAAAAATTTATGCCGATTTCGCCTTGTTTCTCAATTCCGAGACGCGGGTTTCGAGCCGCGCGATGTCCTTGCGCAGGATGCGCAGGCGCGCCGGTTTTTCGAGCTGCGCGCTCGCCTGCTGCAGCCGCAGGTTGAACATCTCGTGCCGGAGGTCGCGGCTCTTGGCCGCCAATTCCACCAGCGTCATGTCTTTCATTTCCGAAAATTTCATAAACTTCAACGCGCGCGATAATGCCGCGAAATAAACTTGGTTTTGATCGGCAGCTTCGTCGCCGCCAGGCGCAACGACTCGCGCGCCTCCACTTCCGTGATTCCGTCCACCTCAATCAGCACGTTCGCCGGGCGTATGACCGCCACCCATCCTTCCAGGGGCGCCTTGCCCTTGCCCATGCGCGTTTCGAGCGGCTTCTTCGTGTATGACTTTTGCGGGAAGACGCGGATCCACATCTTGCCCTTGCGCTTCATGTTGCGGGCCACCGCCACGCGCGCGGCCTCAAGCTGCTTCGTGTCCATCCAGCAGCGCTCCAGCGCCATCAATCCGTATTCGCCAAACGCCACCGTGTGGCCGCGCCGCGCCATGCCCTTGCGGCTGCCGCGGTGCATCTTGCGAAACTTCACTCTTTCTGGCTGCATTGCCATAAAAAAAATTCCTGTTCTAAAAAATTAAATCAATTCGCCGGTGCGGCTGCGGGTTCGGCAGCCTGCTCGGTTTTCTTCTGCGGTTTGTTCTCACCCTTGCAAATCCAGCACTTGACGCCGAGCTTGCCGTAGAGCGTCCGCGCCTCTGCGAAACCGTAGTCAATGTTCGCACGCAGCGTGTGCAGCGGCACGCGGCCCCAGTGATATTGTTCCACCCGCGCGAGTTCCGCGCCGCCCAGTCGCCCGGCGCAGCGGATCTTGATCCCCTCCGCTCCAAAATCCTTCGCCGTCTGCAACGCCTTTTTCATCGCGCGGCGGAACGACACGCGCCGTTCAAGCTGCAAGGCGATGTTTTCCGCGACAAGCTGCGCTTCGATCTCCGGCGTCTTGACCTCGACGATGTCCACGTAAACTTCCTTGCCGGTCTTTTTGCTCAATTCCTCCTTGAGCTTGTCAATTTCCGAACCCTTGCGGCCAATCACCACGCCCGGACGCGCGGTGAGAATCGTCACGCGGCAGCGGCTCGCCGCGCGCTCAATCAAAATCCTCGGCACGGCGGCGGAGTCGAGTTTCTTCTTCAGCAAGTCGCGGATTTCGCGGTCTTCCGTCAGGAGCGCGCTGAACTCCTTCTTGCCGGCATACCACTTGGAGCGCCAGTCCTTGTTGACGGCGACGCGCAGACCGATTGGATTTGTTTTTTGGCCCATGGATTTATTCGTCTGACAAGGTGATTTTGACGTGGCAGCGGCGCTTGATGATTGGACCGGCCGAACCGCGCGCCTTGGGAGTGAACCGCTTGATGCTCGTCGCCGTTCCCGCAACCGCCTCCTTGATTCGCAAACTTTCCGGCTTGAGCTTGTTGTTGTTCTCCGCGTTGGCGATGGCTGATTTCAAGGTCTTGGCGACAACCCGGGCGCCCTTGCGCGGCACGAATTGCAGCACCGCCTGCGCCTGCAACGCCGGCATGCCCTGGATTTGCCGCACCACTTCGCGCATCTTCTGCGCGGACATTGGAATGTTTTTTTGGATCGCGAAAACTTCCATAAAATTATTTGGCCTCCACCTTGGCCGTGTGCGCGCCGTGCTTCTTGAAAATGCGCGTCGGCGAAAATTCACCGAGCTTGTGGCCGACCATGTTTTCCGTCACAAACACCGGCTGGAATATCTTGCCGTTGTGAACCGTGAACGTGAGGCCGACGAAATCCGGCGAAATGGTCGAACGCCGCGACCACGTCTTGATTGGCGTTTTCTGATTCGTGCTCTTCGCCTTCTGGACTTTTTCCAGCAGGTGCAAATCCGCAAACGGGCC
>JBEKRA010000124.1:0-6626 GCA_049519195.1 Verrucomicrobiota bacterium | reverse complement strand
GGTGAAGCCATATTTGCCGTCGACGGGGTTTGTTGCGACGTTTTTTTCGAACGGGACTGGGGGCGAGCTGCCGGTGACCGTGTGCGTCGGGCCGTAACCGAATTGATAGGCGATATCAAAATTAAAAGCTTTCCCATTGAACCCGGTTCCAATGCTGAAGAAATGCCGGTCCATGTCCGCCGCCAGCGGGGTATAATACTGATTCGGCACCGAGTTTTCGTTGAAAACGTAGCCGGCGCTCACATGCCAGCCGTTGTCAAAATACCGCGTCACGCCGAACTCATACATCCAGCTTCCCTGCCAGCCGAGGTTCACCGGCATGGTTGTTTTGAATATGTTGCCATCCACCGGCGGTGACTCCTCGATGTTGACCGTGTCAAAACTGTTCCAGCCCGTGTAATTCGCGTCAAATTCGATGTTCCATTTGGGCGTGGGCCGGCAGGAAATCCCGAACACCGCAGTCATGGGAAAGGTGAAGTTGGCTGATGCGCCGCGCAGCGCGGGCGTATTATAAGGGCCTGGATTGAACTCGAAATCCGTATTGCCCTGGAAATTCAACCGGGCCGAACTGCGAAACGTGGTGCCTAACGAAATTTTCGGATGCGGCTGCCAAAGAATGCCCGCGTTGTAACCCGCGCTCCAGCCGTAGCCGGTGAAGCGGAAAAAGTTGACCCTCCGCGACGCCCAAGGCTCCGGCCCCAGAAGCATGCTGATTTTTCCGTAATTTACCATCGCGCCGCCACCCACGGAAAGACCCGGCAACAGTTTGATCGCAATTACCGGATTGATGGTGATGTATTTCAGCGAACCGCTGATGCCCGCCTGGCGGAAATCCGCGTCGTCCAGCCCCTGCGGCCAGTTCATATTGCCGCCGAATGGCGCATAAACGCCCAAGCCAGCGCTCAACGGCGCGTCCTTGGCGGTGTAAGTGTAGAAAAGTTGGGGAACAGCGGCGAGTTTCTTGGAGCTGTGAAAAGTCTGGCCGCTGTTTGGAGGACTGTAACTTGAGTCGAGATCAATTCCATAGACGCCACCCCGGAGATTGTTGCCCTTGAGCTGGGTGATGCCGGCGGGGTTGTAATAAATGGCCGCCGGATTGTCCGCCGTGGCGACAAATGCCTCGCCGCGCGCCGTCGCAAAGGCGTCCTGATCCGGAAGCCCGAAGCCGTTCGCCGATGCCTTCCAGGCTGAAACGCCTGAAATTAGAATCGCCAGCAGCCTCCATATATTGCGCCTGTTCATAATCCCCCCTTCATTGGCATCCGGTTTCTGAACGGATGCCGTGGCATATGCGATGTGTTTTCGCCGGCAGCTTACCCAATTCCTTGCGCCATGCCAGCAAATATGTGACTGCCAACGGCGTTATTAATATCTTGACTTTTTTTCGTTTTGGGCATAAGCTCGTGATATGAAAACCTCGCTCCAGTTCACCATCGGCATTTTGTTGTTCGGATTGGCTGTTCTCCCGGCGCACGCAGCCTTCAATTCGCTTTATGTTTTTGGCGACGCCCTTTCCACCACGACCAACAATACATCGGGTTTGTCATGCTACTACGGCCAGCGTTTCTCGAACGGACGGGTCTGGGTTGAAGTGCTGGCGCAGCGGCAGGGACTGACCTACGACGCCGCTAAAAATAATTCCTACTATGACCATAACAGCGCTGAATTGGTTACGGAACTCAACAGCTTCACCGCGCCATCGGATGTCACGAATGATTTGTTCATCGTCTGGGTCTGCAACGCAGACACATTTGACGCCGCGAGCGTTCCCGATACCTCAAACCAATGGGTCGCCGCCATCAATCAGGCGCAAACCAATCATTTGCAGATCATCACCAATCTTTATGCCAAGGGCGTCCGCACTTTGATTCTGCCGAATGTCGTGGATATTTCCGAGATACCGGCTTTTAACGCGGGGACTACATTAACGAATGTCGAGCACGCCGGGTGCGTCGACTACAACTTCGCATTTTCCAACACCATCAATCAGGCAAGGGCCTTGTGTCCCGGCCTCAATATCTATGCCCCGGACTTTTTCACCCTGCTGAACAACGTGCTGACGAACGCCGCCAGCTATGGCTTGACCAATGCCCTGTCATCCAAAGGATTCAGCATTGACGCATACAGCGACCCTGCGTTGCCCATCCTGACCTTGAATGGTCCGGGCACCAACTACATTTTTTGGGATCCCCAAGACCCGACCGCGAAGTTCCACGAGGTGATCGCCGATGTCGTCCAGCAATTCATCTCGCCGGTGCAAGTCAGCCGGATCACGGCGTTTGCCGGAAGCAACCGGCTGGATGTGGCGAACATGCCGGTTGGCCTGAATGGTTTCGTGGATGGCTGCACGAATCTGGCGATGGCAAACTGGACGGCCGTGCAAAACATCACAAGCACCAATACGACGCAATCTATCTTTGTCCCGACCCCCGCGCCGACAAACGCCCCGCAGTTTTTTGTTCCCGCGGATCAAGGACCGTTCCCGCCGGGTCCGGGGGGGACGCCGGTGGTAACCGCGCTGGAGTTTTACCGGCTGCGTTTCCCATTCGCTTGGAACTGGCCGTAATCCGCTGAATATCCTACGCGGCTGAAACTGCGGCGGACTTTGCCTTCGACAACGTTTCGTGGCCCCAGCGCAGCATCCGCTCCGTGGTTTCCCAGCCGATGCACGAGTCGGTGATGGACACGCCGTAGCGCAGCACCTTCAGATTTTCGGGAATCGGCTGGTTGCCCTCGTTAAGGTGGCTCTCGACCATCAGGCCGATGAGCGAGTGTGTGCCTTCGATTTTCTGTTGAATCACGCTGCGCCAGACGTCCTCCTGTTTCGCGAATTTTTTCTCCGAATTCGCGTGGCTGCAATCCACCATCAGCACCGGCGGCAATTTTTCGGAAATCAATTTCTGTTCCGCCTCGCGAATGCTCGCCGCGTCATAATTCGTCTTCGCGCGTCCGCCGCGCAGCACGATGTGCGTGTGCGGGTTGCCCGCCGTGCGCACGATGCTCGTCACGCCGTCTTCATCCATGCCCAAAAAACTGTGCGGATTCCGCGCCGCGCCCATCGCGTCAATCGCCACCTGCAGGCTGCCATCCGTGCTGTTCTTCAGGCCGACCGGCATCGAAAGGCCGCTCGCCATTTCGCGGTGCGTTTGTGATTCAGTCGTGCGCGCGCCAATCGCCGCCCATGAAACCAGGTCGGCGATGTATTGCGGCACAATCGGGTCGAGAAATTCCGTCGCCGCCGGCAAACCCATGCCGGTGATGGCGAGCAGCAGCTTCCGCGCAATTTTCAAACCGGTCTCGATGTCCTGCGAGCCGTCCAGATGCGGGTCGTTGATCAGGCCCTTCCAGCCGATGGTGGTGCGCGGCTTCTCAAAATACACGCGCATGACGATTTCCATCTGGCCGGCAACTTCCTTGCGCAATGCGGCCAGCCGCGTCGCGTATTCGAGCGCGCTTTTTTCATCATGGATCGAGCACGGCCCGATGACGACGAGCAGGCGCGGGTCTTCCCGCCGCAAAATGCGGATGATCCGTTCGCGGCTGCGCGCGACAATGACGTTGATCGCGCTGGTGGCCGGCAACTGCGCCTTGATCTCTCGCGGCGACAGCAGCCGGACGATTTCCTTGACGCGCAAATCCTGCGTGCGATACATGAGGACAATATAATGCGGATTCGCGGCGCGAAAAGCTGAAACACACGGCACCGGCAAACGGATTTTTGTTTCGTGTATTTTGTGTGTTTCGCGATTAAAATTTTTCCATGCGCATCACTGGCGGCAACGCGGCTCGGCGGATTTTGAAGGTTCCGAAAGGACTCGACGTCCGCCCCACGCCCGACCTCGTCAAACAGGCCGTCTTCAACTCGCTTGGCGCGCGGGTCGTCGGCGCGCGGGTGCTGGAGCTGTTTGCCGGCTCCGGCGCGTTGAGTCTTGATTGCTTGAGCCGCGGCGCGGCCTCGACAATCTGCGTCGAGAGATCGCACCGGCACGCGGAGTTCATCCGCAACAACGCGCGCGCCGCCGGTTTTGAACAAAAACTCGAAGTGCGGACGCAGGACGTTTTTACGGTGATAAACCAGCTTGCCGAAGGCGGCCGGCAGTTTGATTTGATTCTCGCCGACCCGCCTTACGGCGAGAAAAACGTGAACCGCCGCTCCACATCATTTGCCCAGCAACTGCTCGACAATCCAAGCCTGCCGAAGCTGCTCGCACCCGGCGGAAGGTTTGTGCTGGGCCACACGAAACGCGACACGCTCGCAATCATGCCGCCGTGGACGGAAGCGAAGCTGCTCAAGCACGGCGACAGCGTGATGCGTTTTTTGGAATTGTGAGTCGGTGGGGCGAGGCTCCTGACAAGCCGCTTTTGTGGAATTCTGAAATGGCTCGCGAGGACGCTCGCCCCACCAAAATTACTCCGGCGCTTCTTCCACCGCCTCGCGAATTGCGTCCTTGAATTCCTCAACGCCTTGATCGAAAGCGGCGGAAATCGGCAGCAGCGAGACCTTTTTGACCTTCTTTTTGAACTGCTTCAAATTTTGTTCCGCGACGGCCTCGTCCATTTTGTTCGCGACGACAAGGTGCTCCTTTTCGAGCAGCGCCGGATCGTAAAGTTCCAGTTCCTTGAGCAGTTGCTTGTAATCGTCCCACGGCGCGCGGCCGTCGGTGCCGGCCATGTCGAGCAGCAGCACGAGGATTTTGCACCGCTCGATATGCCGGAGAAATTCGTGGCCGAGGCCGACATTTTTATGCGCGCCTTCGACCAGCCCCGGCACGTCGCAAACGGTGAGCCGCTTGAAATCGCCGGCGTATTCAACGATGCCAATCTGCGGATGCAGCGTGGTGAACGGATACGGCGCCACCTTTGGCCGCGCCTTGGAAATGGCCGTGAGCAGCGTGGATTTGCCGGCGTTCGGATAACCGACCAGGCCGACCTCGGCCATGATGCGCAGTTCGAAAAGATATTCGCCTTCCGTGCCGGGTTCGCCCGGCTGCGCAAAACGCGGCGTCTGCCGGCGCGAAGTGGCGAAATTGCGGTTGCCCAGGCCGCCGCGCCCGCCTTTGCATAAAATGAATTGCTGCCCGTGTGCAGTGAGATCGGCGACCAGTTCGCCTTTTTCAGTGGCGCAGGCATCTTGCCTGTCCACCGTTGACATGCTGGAAGCCTGTCCCACCTCCCTGCTCAAATCAATTTCCTGCGCCTGCACGCCGCCGGCGCTGCGAATCAACGGTCGTTTGCTCGCGCTGGTTTTGAAAACCGGTTTTTCGTCCTCGTCCTCGTCCCCGCGCTGTTTTGTTTCGATGGGGGGCGTGGTGTCCGCGAGCCGCCAGACGAGTGTGCCGCAGGGAACCTTGACGATTAAATCATCCCCGGCGTGGCCATCCATGCCCTTGCCCAAACCGTGTCCGCCGTCCTTGGCGATGATGCGCGGCTGGTAATACTGCTGGATGAGATTGTTGAGGTCGTGGTCGGCTTGGAGGATGACGCTGCCGCCGCGCCCGCCGTTGCCGCCGCTCGGCCCGCCCTTGGGCACGAACGCCTCGCGATGGAACGCGACGCACCCTTTGCCGCCGTGCCCCGCCTTCGCGTAAATTTTTATTTCGTCAATGAACATGAATGTTGGAGTTCAGGCTTTAGCCTGTCTGGAAAGGTAGGCAAATGTTGCGGCAAGCTAAAGCTTGAACTCCAACAAAAAAGGCGAGGCAGAAGCCCCGCCTTGAAATTGGTTTCTGAAATTTAATTCTTCGCGGCGGCTGCTTCGGCCACGACATTCACGCGGCGGCTGTCTTTGTCGAACAGCACCTTGCCGTCCGTGAGCGCAAAGAGCGTCCAATCGCGGCCGACGCAGACGTTCTTGCCGGCGATAAACTTGCTGCCGCGCTGGCGGACGATGATGCTGCCGGCGGTGACAAACGTGCCGCCAAATTCCTTCACGCCAAGCCGTTTGCTGACGCTGTCGCGCCCGTTGCGGACGCTGCCTTGACCTTTTTTATGTGCCATAACTGGTTGAGAGTTGAGAGTTGATGGTTGAGAGCCGTAAAATCAGGGGTTGATGGCGGTGATTTTCACCACGGTCAGTTCCTGACGATGGCCGATGGTCTTGTGATAGCCCTTGCGGCGCTTCATCTTGAACGTGAGCTTCTTTTCGCCGCGCTTGTGCGCGACCACGTCGGCCACCACCTTGGCGCCTTCCACCGTGGGCGCGCCCACGCTCAACTTGCCGTCGCTATTGACGAGCAGAACGCGGTCGAACGTGAACGGCTTGCCCGCCTCGGTTTCGAGGCGTTCAATTTCCAGCGTGTCGCCGGCGGCGACGCGATATTGTTTGCTACCTGTTTCTAAAACGGCATACATAAATTTTCCCGCAAAGGGCCGGGAATAAACCAGAAACGCGCCGGGCTGTCAACGCTTGTTTTTCGCAACACTTTTGGCAAATGCAAACATATCGTTGCCCTGCTAACAGGGCGCAATCCGGCAGGCCGCCAATCCCCCCTCCCCGCCCAAGCGGGGAGAGGGGGAAAATGGCGGTGGTGCGGAGTTGTGCCCAGGCATAACCCCACGCAAAAATTAACATTGTTGCTGCACTCAATCTCGGTCATAAGTATTTCATGCTTGCGAAGGTCTGTTCC
>JBEKRA010000123.1:0-6643 GCA_049519195.1 Verrucomicrobiota bacterium | reverse complement strand
GACCTTTTTCGTGTGCGCGACAATGGCATTGGCGTCGCTGGCCAGAAAATTTTCGCCCGTGCCGATGCCGATGATGATGGGCGAACCGCGCCGCGCGCCGACAATGGTGCCGGGCTGGTCGGCGGAAATCACCGCAATGCCGTAGGTGCCGATGACTTCGCGCAGCGCATCGCAAACGGCCTGGGTGAGTTGGTTGGAACCATTTTCCGGCTGGTGGGGCGAGACTCCCGGCGAGCCGCTGGTTGGCAACGATTTCGGCTCGCGAGGACGCTCGCCCCACCCATTTTTGTCCCGCCGTTTTTCGTAATAATCGCCAATCAAATGCGCCAGCACCTCGGTGTCGGTGTCGGATTTGAACTTGTGTCCGGCGGCGAGCAGTTTTTGTTTGAGCGCGTCATAATTTTCAATGACGCCGTTGTGAACGATGGCGATTTTGCCGGATTGATCGAGCTGCGGATGCGAATTTTTGTCCGACGGCGGGCCGTGCGTGGCCCAGCGCGTATGGCCGATGCCGAGATTTCCCTCGACCGGTTCGGACTTCAAAAGCCGCGCAAGCCCCTCGCCGATTTTGCCCTTTTTCTTGCGCACGAGCAGATCGCCGCCACAGACCAAAGCCACGCCCGCGCTGTCGTAGCCGCGATATTCCAGCCGCCGCAATCCTTCGAGCAGGATGGGCGAGGCCGCTTTTTTACCGATGTATCCAATGATGCCGCACATAAATTTTTATCCGCGAATTGCGCCAATTGATTTCTGAAAATGAATTCGTGGAAATTCGCGAAATTAGCGGATTCATTTCCCGTTCAAAATCCAATCCGCCGCGCCGTTCAAATCGTCCACGACCACCGTGCGCGTCAATTTGTCCGGTTCCGTCCGTTCCAGTTCCGCGCCGTAGCCGGTGCGGACGAGGATGCACTTTTTCACGCCCGCGTTCCAGCCGCATTCCAGGTCAATGAGCTTGTCGCCAATCAGGCAGCTTTGCGCCAAATCCAATCCGAACTCGTCCCGCGCGTCGAATAAAAACTGCGGCGACGGCTTGCGTCCGCGGCTCGGGTCGCCGGGTTTTTCGGGCGCGATGTAAATTTTTTCAAACCGGATTCCGTCGCGGGCCAGTTCGCGGCACAGGCGCGCATTCACGCGCTCCACGTCGGCCAGCGTAAAGTAACCGCGTCCGACGCCGGACTGGTTGGACACGATGAACAGTTTGAAGCCCGCGCCGGCCAGCCGTTTCAAGCCGGCGGGCGTGGCGGGAAAGATTTCAACGTCTTCGGGGCGGCACAGATAATTCTTCTCGGCAATCATCGTTCCGTCGCGGTCAAGGAAAACAGCCCGGTTCATCTGGCAAATTGTGGTTGGTTTTTGACAAGAATGGAATTGAATTTTTTCCGGCGCATGGCATCCTGCACGGAATTTTATGAGCAACAAAGGCAAAATGGGTATTCTAGTCGGTGGCGGCCCGGCCCCGGGCATCAACGGCGTCATCGCCGCCGCCACCATCGAAGGCATCAACAGCGGATTTGAAGTCATCGGCTTCCGCGACGGCTTCAAATACCTCGCGCAGGGCGACACACACCAGTGCAAGCCGCTGACCATCCGCGACGTGAAGGGAATTCACCTTCAGGGCGGCTCGATTCTCGGCACCGCGCGCACCAACCCCACCAAGTCCGAGGAGCAGATGAAAAATGTTTTTGCCGCTTTTGACAAACTCGGCATTACGACGCTGGTGACGATTGGCGGCGACGACACGGGATTTTCCGCGAGCGTCGTGGCCAAGCAAAGCAAGGGGAAAATCAAGGTGGCGCACGTGCCCAAGACGATTGACAACGATTTGCCGCTGCCCGGCGCGACGCCGACGTTCGGCTTCGAGACCGCGCGGCATTACGGCGTCCAAATCGTGCGCAACCTGATGGAAGACGCCCGCACCACCTCGCGCTGGTATCTCATCATTTGCATGGGCCGCGCCGCGGGGCATCTGGCGCTCGGCGTCGGCAAGGCGGCGGAGGCGACGCTCTCAATCATCCCGGAGGAATTCCACAAGAAGCAGGTGACGGTGGACGAAGTGTGCGACATCATCATCGGCTCCATCATCAAACGCAAAGCCGAAGGGTCGCAATACGGCCTCGTCGTTCTCGCCGAAGGTTTGATCGAGGCGATGGGCGAGAAGGGTCTGGTCAATGCGCTGCCCGAAGGCGAATTGAGCCGCTACGGCAAGGTGCTGCGCGACGACCACGGCCATTTGCGCCTCGGCGAAATCGAATTTGGCCGCCTGATGAAGGATCTCTTGAGCGCCCGCCTCGAAAAGGTCGGCCTCAAAACGACTTTCATTGACAAGGACCTCGGCTATGAGTTGCGCTGCGCCGACCCGATTCCGTTTGACGCCGAATACACCCGCGACCTCGGCTATGGCGCGGTGAAATTCCTGCTCTCGCCCGAGGCCGAGAAATACGGCGCCATCATCAGCTTTGTGGACGGCAAGATGAATCCGCTGCCGTTCGAGAAGATGCTCGACCCCAAGACCGGCCGCATGCAGAACCGCAAGGTGAACGTGGACGGCGAGGCATTTGAATGCGCCTGCGCCTACATGATCCGGCTCGAACGCGAGGACTTCGAGGACGCCAAGAAGCTCGCCAAGCTCGCCGCCGTCATCAAGGTGACGCCGGAACAATTCCGCGCGCGATTCGGTTACGTCGTCGGCTTGAAGTAAAAATTTGCCAATGCACGCGGCGGCTGGAGAAATCCCGCCGCCGTTTTTTGTTTTCCGGTGGGGCGAGCGTCCCCGCGAGCCGGCTCGTCAGCAGCCTCGCCCCACCAAATTCTTGTGACTCTTTCCCGTAATTCGCGGATTCTTTGAGTCAGAGCCTCCTCACGCCGGCTGCCACGGGGATTCGTCACGCCGCCAAACAAGCTTGAACTCCAGCGTCCCTGTCTTATTTTCCAAGAGTGAAATCCGCCGCGCAAGAACTGCTCCCGCTGCTGAAGCAATACTTCGGCTTCACCTCGTTCCGCCCGTTGCAGGAGGAAATCATCCACGATTCGCTGGCGGGCAGGGATGTCTTCGCGCTGCTGCCGACCGGCGGCGGCAAATCGCTTTGCTTCCAGCTTCCCGCGCTCGCACGCGACGGCCTCACCGTCGTCGTCTCGCCGCTCATTGCGCTGATGAAAGACCAGGTGGACGCGCTGCAGGCCGGCGGTGTTCCGGCGACGTTCCTGAATTCCTCGCTCGCGGCGGGCGAAGGCCGCCAGCGTCTTCACGGTTTGCACAACGGCGAGTTCCGCCTGCTCTACGCAGCGCCGGAACGGCTGATGTTGTCCGGCTTTCTCGAAGATTTGCGGCGCTGGAACGTCCGGCTCATCGCCATTGACGAGGCGCATTGCATCAGCGAATGGGGCCACGATTTCCGCCCGGAATACCGCCAGCTCGCGCAATTGCGGGAATTGTTTCCCGAAGTTCCGTTTATGGCGCTCACCGCCACCGCCACGACGCGTGTGCGCGAGGACATCGTCACGCATCTGAAGTTGCGCGAGCCGAAATGTTACGTCGCCAGCTTCAACCGCCCGAATCTGACCTACCGCGTCATTCCGAAAAACAAGCCTTACGACCAGTTGCTGGCTTTTCTCCGCGCGCGGCCCAAGGACGGCGGCATTGTTTATTGCCAGTCGCGCAAAACCACCGAGCGCGTCGCCGCCAATCTCACCGAGGACGGCGTGAACGCGCGACCGTATCACGCCGGGCTGACGCCGAAGGAACGCACCGAGCATCAGGAACTTTTTCTTCGCGACGACGTCCGCGTGATCTGCGCGACCATCGCCTTCGGCATGGGCATCAACAAGCCGAACGTCCGCTTCGTCGTCCACTACGATTTGCCAAAAAACATCGAGGGCTACTACCAGGAAACCGGCCGCGCGGGCCGCGACGGCCTGCCGAGCGAATGCGTCCTGCTCTTCAGCGCCGGCGATGTGGTGAAGCAGACCGGCTTTATTGACGAAAAACCCGATCCGCGCGAACAGCAAATCGCCCGCGCGCAATTGCAGCAGATGGTCCACTACGCCGAGTGCTCCGGCTGCCGGCGGAAGGAGCTGCTCGCGTATTTTGGGGAAGATTTTAGTGGCACAGGCATCTTGCCTGTGAGTTCATCTGAAGAAGCGGCAACACACAGGCAAGATGCCTGTGCCACTATCAACTGCGGCGCGTGTGACAACTGCCTTTCGCCGCGCGCCACCTTTGACGGCACGCTCGCCGCGCAAAAATTTCTCTCCTGCGTCTATCGCATCCGCGAGAAGCAGCATTTCGGCGTGGGCTTGAACCATGTCGTCGAAGTCCTCACCGGCGCGGACACGGAAAAAATCCGCAAATGGAACCACGAGCAGCTTTCGACCTACGGCATCGGCAAGGAGCACAGCCGTCCCGAATGGGCGGCCATTGGCCGCGAACTGGTGCGGCTCGGTTTTCTGCGGCAAACGGCGGAAAAATTCAGCGTTCTGGAACTTACGAACGACGGACTGGCGGCGCTCAAGCAGCGGAAGAAAATCACGCTCACCAAACCCGCCGTCGCGCCGGAAACGAAAGTCCACCAGGTCGGCGAAATTTCCTGTGACGAGATTTTGTTCGACCGGCTGCGCGCGCTCCGCAAAACGCTGGCCGACGAGCGCGACGTGCCGGCTTACATCATCTTCTCCGACGTGGCGCTGCGGCAGATGGCACGGAATTATCCCGCCGGCGAAAGCGAGTTCACCCGAATCAGCGGCGTCGGCGAGAAGAAGTTGCGCGAGTTCGGCGACATTTTTCTCGGTGAAATCGCCGCGTATTTGCAAACGAACGCCCGCCAGATTTTTGCCGACGATTCCTTCACCGCGCCCGCCGAGCAGCCGGCATCACGTGGCAGCCTCGGCGATTCCGCGCGCGAAACGCTGCGGCGTTTCCGCTCCGGACACACCGTTGAACAAATCGCCAATGAGCGCGGCGTGACCACCGGCACCATTCTCGGCCACATTGCCGAAGGCATCGAGCGCGGCGAGCCGGTGGATTTGCAGAAATTCTTCACCGTCGCGGAACTGGCGGAAGTTGCCGCCGCCTTCAACCGCAATGGTTTTGGCTCCCTTGGCGCGGTGTTTGAATCGCTGGGCGGCGCGATTGATTACGGCCGGCTGCGGATTTTCCGCGCGGCGGCGAAAGCCAGGAAGTAGGACAAACAGTTTGATTTTCCCCTTCCAATTGCGCAGACGGTGAGAAATGGAAGCGGCAATTTCCTTTGAATTTGTCCACCATTGGGGTTTATTCGTGTCCGGCATGAAACAATTCGCCACCGTCACCGTCATCGGGCGCGACAAGACCGGCGTCATCGCGCGCGTCACGAATTTTCTGTTCGAGCGGCACGCCAACATCGAGGCGCTGGAGGAGCAGGTCACGCGCGGCCAGTTCAGCATGACCCTGCAAGCCTCGTGGAAAAGCGGCGAATTGAAACCCGATTCACTCCGCGCCGGCCTGGAAAAACTGGCGCAACAGCTCGGCATGGAAATCAAGGTCCGGTTCACCGAGCCGGACCGCCGCCAGCGTTTCGCCATCCTCGTCACGAAGGAAACGCACTGCTTTGACGCGATCATGGCCGCGAAATTGAAGGCCGACGCCGCGCTGGTCATCGGCAATCACCCGGACTTCGCGCCGCTCGCCAGGAAATTCAAGCTGCCGTTTGAACACATCAATTGGAACGACCGCGCCCGGGCGGAGGCGAAGGCGTTGAAACTTTTGGAGGAACGGCAGATTGATTTCGTGGTGCTGGCGCGGTTCATGAAAATCCTTTCGCCGAACTTCGTGTGGCGTTACAAAAACAAGATCATCAACATCCACCCGTCGCTGCTGCCGAGTTTTCCCGGCCCGCAAGCCTACCGGCAGGCTTACGAGCAGGGCGTGAAAATTGCCGGCGTCACCGCGCACTTCGTCTCGATGCGGCTGGACGAGGGACCGATCATCGCGCAAGGCTCGTTTGCCATCACGCCCGGAATGGGGCTGAAGGAAATTGTCGCGCGCGGCCAGAAAGTCGAGGCCGCCGTGCTCGTCAAGGCCGTGAAACTTTACCTCGGCAAACGGTTGGACGTTTATTGGGGCGTGGTGAAGGAAGTTTGAATATGATTTACTTCCTTGACACCACGGTTTCCAACATTTCAATGAACCTTCGGGTATGGCGCAAAGTGATATTGCGCGTGGCATCGTGGTATTCCGAAGTGGTATTGGAAGAAGCGATGGCGTGAATAATGAGCATGACCAAATATCAACGAATTGTGCTTGGCGTCGGGCTGCTACTGGTAATTTTGAACGGCCTGTTTCCTCCGTTTGAGGGGGAAATTAAAGGATTAAAACACACTCCAATGGTAACTGAAGATTTGGGATACCATTTTATTTTGCGTCCTCCAGTTCGGAGCGATGTTCTCAAAGCAATGCTGTATGAAGTTTTGTTGTCAATGGATTCTGACCAGTTTGATTCTTTCCGTCGTATGTCTGAAATATATCAAAAGGAAGTCAAACTCACAAAAATAGAGGCGGATGAATCGGCGGCAGATGGTGCCTTGAGTCCTGTTTCTCTGTCCATTCGTTCACATATCGAAATGTCTCGCTTTTTGGTCCAGCTTATCACCATCGTTGGTGCGACAG
>JBEKRA010000122.1:0-9400 GCA_049519195.1 Verrucomicrobiota bacterium | reverse complement strand
AGCTTGGGGGCCTCGCGGGGGTGTATACAAGGAGGAGTTCACGTTTGAGCGCGCTGGCGGCAAGCGCTTCATTCGAGAGCAGGTGCTTTACGGAGCAAACGGGAAGAAGGCCTACGCGCTGTCATTTGATGAATTTTTGGTGACGTTTACCCGCTATGCCGAGGATGGCGAGACGGTGCTCAGTAAGAACGATTACACGGCCTTCAACCTCGTTCGGCAAGTGGAGACTCTCCAAGGCCCGCTGTATTTGTTTCCGACGGTATCGAAGACGCCACGTGGTTTGATACGCGTGGACTATCACAAGAATCCTCTCAGCGATTCAGACAGTGCGCCGGAAGCTACTGTCTATTTCACGGAGGATGGGCAGCGGACTGATCCTTTTGGACAAGTTAAGGTTGGTGCCGATGAGGAAAGTGTCGTGGCACTTCTCGGTCCACCAAGCGTCGTTTGGCAGGATGAGTATTTTCGCCGGACAGAGTATAAAACACCCACACATAAAATCAGGTATCAGTGGAAGCTAGACGCTCCCAAGAAGTTGGACAGCATTGTGACCTTTGTGCGTTACGAATAATTTTTCGCCGACCAAGAAGATAGGCTGCAAATCAACCCGTGAACATTTCCTTGTCCATCACGCCTTCCGCAACTTTCGTCACCGGGCCTGTCATGCGGATGAAAAACCGCAGTTTCAAAACTTGTTGTATTGCTCGTGGCTGCCAATCCACGTCCAAATGAAGATTTCACCGTCGAAATAGGCGATGGCGCGATAGTGGTCGCCAATTCGAGCCGACCATTTGCCATGACTATGCGGTCGGAAACGCAATGACGGATGACGCGAATTTCCCCGCCAAAGCCGGAAATTTTTGCGGGCCAGCGCCTGAATTTCCGCAGGCAACACATTGTAGCAGTCCCAAAATTCGGGCGTCGCCTTAGATTTCACCTGGAAGAGAACGCAGCCGTCCTTCACGCCTGGCCGTTTCGGCCTCTTCGCGCAAGAAGTCGAGCTTGCCCGAAGCGGCGTCCGCCGTGATCTGGCGATCCCAATCATCCTCTTCGTAGGCGTTGAGCCACAAGCGCAATTCCCCGCGCTCGTTTTCATTCAAACGGGCAATGGCTTCCTGGATTTCCACAACTGTGCTCACGATCTTAAAATAACGGCATGGATGGATTTTGGCAAGCGACGTTCAAACCAGCATTTCCTTGTCCATAACGCCTTCCGCAACCTTTGTCACCGGGCCGGTCATGCGAATTGAAAAATCATTGCCGATTTCGATTTTGATGACGCCGCCGGGCATGTGGACGGAAATGTTCCGGTCCACCCATCCGAGCCGGTGCGCTACCGCCGCCGCCGCGCTGCTGCTGCTGCCGCTGGCCAGCGTGTAGCCCGCGCCGCGCTCCCAAATCTCAATCTGGATGTTCGCGCGGTCGAGAACTTTCAGGAACTGGACGTTCGTGCGGTTCGGGAAATTCGCGTGGGTTTCCAGCAGCGGGCCGAATTGCCGCGCCAAATCCGCGCTGATTTCAGGCAGGGCGCGCCGCTCCGCGCGCGCCCCCGGGAGCGCTGGCATCTTGCCGGCGTGTTTTAGATCGTTGTCACCCGCCGGCAAGATGCCGGCGCTCCCAGTCGAGACCGGCGCGCACGGAGTGTCGCGCCCTACCACGACGCAATGCGGATTGCCAATCGTCGCGGCGCAAAACGTGAACTCGCGCCCGCCGACGGAAATTTTTTCGTTGAGCACCTCGCGGCGCGGGCCGGCCACGGGAATCTGGTCGCTCCAAAAGCTGACCCGGCCCATCTCGACGCGGACGGATTTGCCACCGTCAAAAACCGTCGAGCGCACGAGGCCGCCCGCCGTCTGGATGGCAAATTCCTCGTTGCCGACAATTTTCCGGTCCCACAAATAGCGCGAAAAGATGCGCAGGCCGTTGCCGCTTTTTTCGGCCTCGCTGCCATCGGGATTGTAAATTTTCAGCGCGCACTTCGCGTCCTTTGCCGGGAGTGGGCCGAGCAGAATGCCGTCCGAGCCGACGCCGAAATTGCGGTGGCAGATGGTCTTCACCTGCTCCGCCGTCAGCGGCGACGGCAAATCCTTCGGGTCAATCACGATGTAGTCGTTGCCGAGCGCGTGGTATTTCCAGAATTTCAGCGGCATTTTTGATTTATGATTTACGATTTATGATTGAACGGCCAAGCGGCGATGGCGGACAAATTGTAAATCATAACTCATCAATCGTAAATTGATAAAAATCTTTTCAAAAGGCGGTGGATTTTGCAGAGTGTGGGCGTGTTGACTGGAAGTGAATCAAGGGTTCAGTCCGCGCCGTTGTCAGCGGAGGCCCATCCCGGTTTTGCGAGAGATTTGGAGGCCGCCGTCCTGCGGGCGCAGGAAAACCTGTTCCGCCTGCAAAAGCCGGATGGCTATTGGAATGGCGAGCTGCTGGTGGATTCCACGCTCGTTTCCGACACGGTGATTTATCACCACTGGAATGGCAAGGTGGACAAGGCGTGGCAGCGCAAGGCGGTCCACCACATCTTCTCCATGCAACTGCCGGACGGCGGCTGGAACATTTATCACGGCGGCCCGTCGGAAGTGAACGCCACCATCAAGGCGTATCTCGCGCTCAAGCTCGCTGGCGTGCCGGTCACCGACCGGCGGATGCTGAAGGCGCGCGAAGTGGCGCTGCATTTCGGCGGCGTGCCGCGCATGAACACGTTTTCCAAACTTTACCTCGCGCTCATCGGTTTGTTTCCGTGGGAATATGTGCCGACGATTCCGTGCGAGGTGCTGCTCATCGGCAAATGGTTCGGCGTGGAATTCTGGGACATGAGCAACTGGTCGCGCGCCATGCTCGTGCCGCTGGCCATCATCAACAATTTCAAGCCGACCCGGCCGGTGAAGGTGGATTTGGACGAGCTGTATCCCGAAGGCATCCACGAACGCGATCTCGCCCTCGCGCCGGACCCGGAGACGATTTCGTTTCGCAACTTCTTCCTGTGGCTGGACCGGCTGCACAAGCTGGCCGAATGGTTCGCCGAGCACGGAATCCATCCGTTCCGCCGCCGCGCGCTGAAAAAATGCGAGCAATGGATGCTCGAACGCTTTGAAGGCACAGACGGGCTGGCCGCGATTTTTCCCGCGATGCTTAATTCGCTCATCGCGTTGAAGGCGCTGGGTTATCCAGATGACCACCCCGAAGTCGTCCGCGCCGCGCACGAATTGAAGAAGCTTGAGCATGAAACCGAAAACGATGTTCGCATCGAGCCGTGCTTCTCGCCGGTCTGGGACACGGCGATTGTGGCGATTTGCCTGCACGAATCGGGCATTTCGGAAAATCATCCCTCGTTGAAAAAGAGCGCCGAATGGCTGATGGAACGCGAAATTCGTTTTTACGGCGACTGGGTCCACAAGAATCCCGCCAAGGTTGAGGCGAGCGGCTGGGTTTTCGAGTTCAACAACAAATGGAATCCCGACGTGGACGACACCGCGATGGTGCTGCTCGCATTGCGCAAAATTCCCACGGACAACCCGCAAAAGCGCGACGAGTGCTTCCAGCGCGGCTTGAAATGGATGATGACGTTCCAGTGCAAGGACGGCGGCTGGGCCTCATTTGACAAGGATTGCACGAAAAATATTTTGGAGAAGGTTCCGTTCGCCGACCACAACGCCATGCTCGACCCCGAATGTGCCGACATTACCGCGCGCATTCTGGAATTGCTCGGTTATGAAGGCTGGAAGGCCGATCATCCGCAGGTGAAGGAGGCGTTGCAGTTCGTTCGCGAACATCAGGAACCCGACGGCTCTTGGTATGGCCGTTGGGGCGTGAATTACATTTACGGCACCTGGCAGGTGCTGCGCGGGATGCGCGCGATGAATTGGAACATGAATGAAGACTGGCTCCAGCGCGGGCGCGCATGGCTCGAAAGCGTCCAGCGCCCCGACGGCGGCTGGGGCGAGCGCTGCAACACCTACGACGACCCGGTCTTCAAAGGCCAGGGACCGAGCACCGCGTCGCAAACCGCGTGGGCCGTCATGGGCCTGTGCGCGTTCGACGACCCGGACAATCCCGCGCTCAAACGCGGCATCGAGTATTTGGTCAGCACGCAAAATCCCGACGGTTCGTGGAGCGAGGACGAGACCACCGGCACCGGCTTCCCCAAGGTGTTTTATCTGAAATACGACATCTATCGCAACGCCTGGCCGCTGCTGGCCCTGGCAACCTACAAACAAAAATGCGAACGCGCGGCCGCCGTCCACGCCGGCAAGTTTAACGGCGACCTGAAATGAGCCGGGATCTCTTCCAAAATCGCCCGCCAGTTTCCGCGCCGGCGGCGCAATTGAAAATAGCCCGCAGTTTCAACTGCGGATCAAACCCGAACTCCGAAGCTGGCTTGAGCGTAGCTGCGACGCCTCGTCGCAGCAAGGTGCAGGCGACGCCCTCGTCGCCCGTTGCGGCGGCGATTATGCCACTGCCGGAAAAAATGCGACGGGGGCGTCGCTATCACCCTGTGGCGACGAGGCGTCGCCGCTACTTTCGGCCGGCCGCTTCGAAATTCGGGCTGAATCGCCAAAATGAAATTCTAGCCCCGGAGTGGCGGCAGGAATTTCCAAACCTGATGTTTCTGCCGTCCCTCCCGGACTCAAATAATTTTTCCACACGACATCCGGCGTTAAAACGCCGGGCTATTTTCAACCGCCGCCTTGCGGCTAAAATCATTTCGCCATTCGGATTTAGTGATTAGGATTATTCCCAGATGCTTGAGCAAACCGTCCAGATTGTTTCCAACGAGCGCGACACGGATTCCTATTACCGCCTCGTTCTGTCCGCGCCGCAAATCGCGCCGCTCATCCAGCCCGGACAGTTCGCCCACGTCCGCATCCCGCCGCTCAAAGACGCCCTGCTCCGCAGGCCGTTCAGCATTTTCCAGGTCGCGGGCGACACGTTTTCCATCCTCTACAAAACCGTCGGCAAAGGCACCGATGTGCTCTCGCGGATGCGCGTTGGCGAGGAATTAAGCGTCATCGCGCCGCTCGGCCACGGCTTTACCGTCCCGAAGCCGGGCGGCGAGATTCCCCTGCTCGTCGCCGGCGGCTACGGCATGGCGGCGATGTTTCTGCTCGCGCAACGCTCGCCGCAAAAGGGCATCGTCTTCGTCGGTGGACGGAAGCGCGTGGACATTTTATGCGAAAAGGAATTTGCCGCGCTCGGCTGGGAAGTCCGCGTGGCCACGGAAGACGGCAGCCACGGCGAGAAGGGATTGGTCACGCAGCCACTGCTGGCGGAAATCGGAAATCGGAAATCGGAAATCGGAAATCGGAAGTTGTTCGCCTGCGGCCCGACGCCGATGCTGAAGGCCGTCGGCAAAATCGCGGCGGATTTCAAACTGCCGGCGGAGCTTTCGATGGACGAGCACATGTGCTGCGGCGTCGGCGTCTGCCTGACGTGTGTGATTCCGGTCAAGGCCGATGGCGGATGGGAATACCAGCGCACCTGCACCGAAGGCCCGGTGTTCGATGCACGCGAAATTGTTTGGGAGATAACGAAATGAATTTTAAATTCAGGATGAAGAAACATTCAACATTCAACATTCAACGCCCAACACTCAATGGCGTTCAAGCGTGCCTTTCATTCGATGTTGAATGTTCGATGTTGAATGTTGAATGTTTCCCTTCTTTTCTCCGTTCGGAGGTGCAGCCATGAGGAGGCAACCGGCGTCCCATCATTCGTAGCGCAGCGCGTCAATCGGATTCAACCCGGCCGCTTTGTGCGCCGGGTAGAGGCCAAAGAAAATGCCGATGGCGGAGCTGACGCCCAGGGCCAGGAGGATGGAGCCGGGAGAAACGATGGCTTGGAAGTTCGCAACCAGGCCAATCAGTTTGGATGCGCCAATGCCGGCAAAAACGCCCAGTGCGCCGCCCAACAGACTAAGCGTGACGGCTTCAATCAGAAATTGCAGCCGGATGTCGCCAGGCTGCGCGCCGACGGCGATGCGGATGCCGATCTCGCGGGTGCGCTCGGTCACGCTGACAAGCATGATGTTCATGATGCCAATGCCGCCGACGACGAGCGAGATGCCCGCCACCGAGCCGAGCAGCAGCGTGATGATCCCGGAGATGGTGTTCACCGTGTCGGCGATTTCCTTCTGGTTGAATATGTTGAAATCATCGTCGCGCCCGGCGGGCAAACGATGACGCTGCCGCAGCAGGCTGGTGATTTGTTGTTGCGCGATGTCCATGCGGTCGGAACGGGACACCTGCACATTCACACAGCGCAGGTATTTGTCGCCGGTAATCCTTTTCATGGCGGTGGTGAACGGGATGATGAGGCGGTCGTCCTGGTTCATGCCGCCCATACCCGCCCCCTTGCTTTCCAGCACGCCGATGATGATGAAGGGAATGTTTTTGACGCGCACGCTCTGGCCGACCGGGTTGAGCGGGCCGAACAGTTCGGCGGCTGTCTTGGAGCCGATCACGGCCACCTTGGCGGCGCCGCGCACGTCACGATCTCCGGGCTGATGGCAATCACGTCCGGCACTTCGCGGGCGATGATGTCGGAATCTTCCAGGGTGATGGCGCTGGCACTGCCGAGGCCGGAGTTCACGCCGCCGGCCCTGCGGCTGCCGGCAAAAACGGACAGGAGGTTCTGCCCCAGCGCCGAGACCTGTTTGGTGATGTTGGCCTGCGCCCCGTTGCCGACCGCGACCATCGCCACCACGGAGGCAACGCCGATGATGATGCCCAGGGCGGTCAGCACCGAGCGCATTTTGTTCCGGCGCAGGGCCCGGAGCGCGATCAAGGTGGTCTGCCAGGTCTGGACGAACAAAATGTGGAGGAAGTGCATCATATTTTAGGCCAGCCTGGCTTTTTGTTCGGCTTGATCGAGCGCGGTCAGTTGTTGGCGGGCGAAACGGCGGTTCTCGTTGGGTGTGTCGCTGATGACCTGGCCGTCGCGCATGACGACAATGCGTTTGCAGAAGGCGGCGATTTCGAGTTCGTGCGTGACCATGATGATGGTGATGCCGGACTCGTTGAGTTCCTGGAACAGGCCCATGATTTCGATGCTCGTCCGGGTGTCGAGATTGCCGGTGGGCTCGTCCGCCAGCAGCACTTCGGGCCGGCCCGCCAGCGCGCGCGCGATGGCCACCCGCTGCTGCTGGCCGCCGGAAAGCTGGCTGGGCAGATGATCGCGGCGATCACTCAAGCCGACTTTTTCCAGCGCCTGCCGGGCGCGTTCGTGCCGCTCACGCAGGGAGACGATGGGGTGGCTGTAAAACAACGGCAGTTCGACATTGTCCTGCGCCGAGGTGCGGGCAAGCAGGTTGAAGCTCTGGAAAACGAAGCCGAGTTTTTTGTTCCGCAACTTGGCCAGTTCTTTGCGGCCCAAATCCGCCACGGCGATGCCGTCGAGCAGAAACTCGCCGCTGGTCGGCTGGTCGAGACAGCCGAGCGTGTTCATCAACGTGGACTTGCCGGAGCCGCTCGCGCCCATGATGGCCACGAAATCGCCGCGCTCAATGTCGAGCGTCACGCCGCGCACGGCCTTCACCTCCACTTCGCCGCTCTGGTAGGTGCGGGCCAGGTTCCGCAATTGAATGACAGGGGTGCTCATGGGCGGGGTCTTACTGCGGACCTTGCGGCGGCCCTTCGCCGAAGTGTCTGGTCTTGGCGGTGGCCGACAGGGTGGAGGTCACGACCGGCGCGCCTTCCGCCAATCCATCCAAAATTTCGGTGTCCACGCCGTCGGTGACACCCGTTTTGACGACGGTCGGTTTGAGCTTCGAGCCATCGGCGCTGACGCTGTAAACCAGACGCTGGCTGCGTTCCAACTTCTGCGGAGCCGCCTGCTCATAGACGGCGGTTTCCGGCGGATTGTAACGCAGGGCGGTATTGGGAATTTTCAGCACGCCTTTCTTGTCGGCGACGAGAATCGAAACATCCGCCGTCATCCCCGGAAACAATTTCTGTTCGGGATTGTCCACAGTGATGATGGTCTCGTAGGTGACGACATTCTGCGTGGTGGTGGGCGATTTGCGAACCTGGGTGACCACGCCGTGAAAGACTTCATCCGGGAATGCGTCCACGGTGAATTCCACGGGTTGTCCCTCCTTGACCTGGCCGATGTCCGCCTCGGAAATCGAGGCGTTGATGTTCATCTTGGTGATGTCCTGCGCCACAGTGAACAGCACCGGCGTGGTCATGGCAGCGGCCAGGGTCTGGCCCAAATCCACCTTGCGGGCGATGACGATGCCGTCCACCGGCGCGGTGATTTTGCAGTAACCGAGATTGGCCGTGGCACTTTCCAGCGACGCCTGCTTGATGGTGACCGAGGCCTCCGCCTGCGCCAGTTCGGCGACGGCCTGGTCCAGATCCAATTGCGACGCGGCCTTCAGCGGCAGGAGAGTTTTCTTTCGCTCCAGATTTTGCTTCTTAAGCGTGACGTTGGCTTGGGCGCTGGCAAGCTCCCCTTCGGACTGGCGCAGGGTGGCGGCATAGACGGTCGGGTCAATTTCCGCAACAATCTGGCCTTTCTTGACCGGCGAGTTGAAATCCACGTGCAGAGCGACAATTTTGCCGGACACCTGGCTGCCGACATCCACGCTGACCACGGCGCTCAACGTGCCGCTCGCCGTGACGTGCTGGACGATGCCGCCGCGCTTTACGGGAGCGGTTTCGTAATTGACCGCGCCGCCGGCCGGCTTGCAGCCGGAAGCCATCGTCAACGCGAGCGCCGCAATCATCGCCGCCGCACGGCACGGAAATTTGAAATGTATTTTCGTCATATGGATTCGGGGTTTAAAATTATTGCCAGCCTCCACCAAGCGCCTTGTAGAGTGAAATCTGGCTGGAGAGCTTGTTGTATTGGGCCTGGATCTGTCCTTGTTGCGCGCTGTAAAGTTCCTGCTGCGCGGACAGCTCGTTCAAATAGGTGTCATCGCCCTGACGATAGCGGAGCTTGGCGAGGTCGTAGCGTCGCTGCTGCGTGTTGATCAACGCCGCTTCCACTTCAATCTGGCTCGCATAACTGCGGCTGGCCACGAGCGCATCAGCCACTTCTCGGAACGCCGTCTGGATGGCTTTCTGATAATTGGCCACCTCAATGCGCGCGCTGACTTTCGCTGAATCCAGGTCGGCCCGGTTCTGACCGCCGGTGAAAATCGGCACCGTCACCTGCGGCGAAAAGCTCCACATGCCCGTGCCGGAACCGAATAGTTTTTCAAATTGCGGACTGCTCGTGCCCAGCGAACCGGTCAGCGTGATCCGGGGAAAGAACGCCGCGCGGGCCGCGCCGATGTTCGCGTTCGCCGCCTTCAACGTGTGTTCCGCTTCGAGAATGTCCGGCCGGCGTTGCAAGAGTTCGGAGGGCAGTCCCGCCGGAATATCCGCCACCAGATTCGTGTCGCTGA
>JBEKRA010000121.1:0-6655 GCA_049519195.1 Verrucomicrobiota bacterium | reverse complement strand
GACGTGGCGAATCATCTGGGATAAACGCTTCAAATCTGAAAGCCGGACATTTCAACCCGAAATCCGAAGCTGGCGGGCAAACATGCAGGGTTTTTGGCAGTGGATCGGGAGAGGAATGGGCGTGAAAGAGCGGCGATAAATCGCACATTTTTTGAGATGCGCCCGAGTCCGCTGGATGGTCAGTTGCGGAATGGACTTTGGGTGCCGGACTTCCTAGAATGCGCGCATGGGGCAGGCTGTGGCGGCAATATTGTTTTTCGCTGGCGCGAGTTTTTTTTTCGCGCTGGCGGAAACGGCATTTTTTTCCCTCGGCAAATGGCAGGTGGCGCAGATCGCTGAAAAAAATCCGCGCGCGGGAAAAATCGTCGCGGCGCTGCTCGAACATCCGCAGGATTTGCTGGCGACGCTGGCGCTGGGCAACACGTTCGCCAACGCGGCGATGCTCGCGGTCGCGCTGTGGATGGTCTATGACGCGCAATGGACGCTGGCGCGGGCGCTGCTGGCGATGGTTGCGCTGCTGGCGCTGACGCTGCTTGGCTGCGAAGTTTTCCCCAAGACGCTCGCGGTGCGGCGGCCGGAACGCTGGGCGCTGCGCGTGAGCTGGCCGCTGCTGGTTTTTCAAAAGGCGACCGCGCCGCTGCACAGGGCGGCGCGGTGGCTGAACGTGGCGATTCTAAAAATGACGGCGCCGCAGATGGGCGCGGCGCCGGCGTTGACGGCCGCGGAATACCACGAGCTGCTGGAGATGGCCTATCAGCAGGGCACGCTCGCCGAGGCAGAAAAGGAAATCATCCTCCAAATCATCAGCCTACACCGGCGCGCGGCCCGGGACGTGATGCGGCCGCGCGCCGGCATGACTGCAATCTCCGACGACGCGCCGGTCGGTGAAATGATCGCCATCGCGAAAAAGTTCAAGCACCGCCGGCTGCCGATTTACGACGAGACGCCGGACACCATCGTCGGCATTTTGAACACGCGGGCGCTGCTGCTGAATCCCGGCATTGACCTGGCGGACGCGGTTGAGTTTCCGTCGTTCGTGCCGGAGACGATGAATCTGCTGCAATTGTTCCAGAGCCTGCAAAAGCAGCAGCGCGGCCTGGCGATTGTGCTCGATGAATTCGGCGGGACGGCGGGGCTGGTGACGATGGAGGACATCCTCGGCAAGCTCATCGGCAAAATCCGCAAGGCGGGCGAGCCGGAGGGATTTGTCATGGAAAAAGTTTCGGCCGACTGCTGGCGCGTGAACGGGACGATGCGGCTGGACGATTTCCGCCGCGAATTTCCCGCGCTTGGCGAAGTGCCGGAGGTCGAGACCATGGGCGGATTGCTGACGCATCTGTGCGGCGTCGTGCCGGAGGCCGGCAAATCGGCGGCGTTTCGCGGCTTGAAACTCACGGCGCACGCGGTGGACGAGCGCCGCGTGCTGGAGCTGATGGTGCAACGGGTGAAATGAATGAAATGAGAAAACATCCAACAACCAACATCGAACATCGAACATCCAATTGGCGAACCGCACTGGTCTTGGATGTTGGTTGTTGGTTATTCGATGTTGGATGTTTTGCCTTTTTCAATTGAACATGGATGGCGACATTTCAAGCTGGATTTTGCCGGGCCTGTGCCTGCTGCTGTCGTTCATGCTGTCGGGCATGGAGGCGGGCGTGTTTGCGTTGAGCCGGCTGCATGTGCGGCGGCTGGCGCGGGCCGGCAAGCCGTCGGCAAAGCTGCTGCACGGCTTCCTCGAACGGCCGGAAAGTTTCCTGTGGACGATTCTCGTCGGCAACACGCTGGCCAATTTTACGATTCTCGGATTCATGCTGGTGAAGATTCACCAGTGGCTTGCTGGCGACCGCGTTTTGATAGTCGCCGTTTATGCCGTCGTCGTCTTTTTGTTCTACGCGCTGTTCGACCTGCTGCCCAAGATATTTTTCCGCGCGCATCCGACCCAGTTGTGCCTGCTGGTGGCGCCATTATTCCGCATGGTGCATCTGATGTTAAGCCCGCTCGTTGCGATGGTTGAAGGCGTTTCCAACATGGCGCTGCGCCTGACTGGCGGGCGGGCGTTCACGGGCCGGATATTTGGCAGCCGCGAGGAAATGCGGTAGGTCATGCAGGAATCTTCGCAATCGCTCACCAGCGACGAGCGCGCGATGATCAACCGCGTGCTCGACCTGCAAAATTTCACCGTGCGGCAAATCACCACGCCGCTGGCGCAGACGGTGACGGTGGAGGCGCAGACGCCGCTCGGCGAGGCGTTCCGGCTGGGGCGCGAACGCCGGTTCTGGCGCCTGCCGGTCCGGGAGACGCGCGACGGCCGCCCGTGCATCGCCGGATTGCTCCCACTCGGCCCGCTGTTGTTCCGCGATGATCTGGATTTGCAAAAACCCGCCGTGGCGCACGTGGTGCCCGCGCTTTTTGTGGATGAAAACATGCGGTTGGAAGTCGCGCTGCGTCTGATGCAGCGCGCCGGCCACCGGCTGGCCATCGTGCTGGCGCGCGACGGCGCGGAGATGGGCGTAGTGAGCCTGGAGGACATTTTGAAGGTCATGTTTGGCGAGATAAAATTATGAAATGAACCCTGACCCCGTCATTTTGACCGCGCTGAAAATCCTGGCAGTGCTCGCGCTGGTGCTGCTGAACGGATTTTTTGTCGCCGCTGAATTCGCGCTGGTCCGCGTCCGCGAAACGCAGCTCGACATGCTCGTCGCCAGGGGCTGGCGGCGGGCGCAGATGGCGCGGCACATCGTCCGCCATCTCAACTCGTATTTGAGCGCGACGCAGCTCGGCATCACGATGGCCAGCCTGGGCCTGGGTTATCTGGGGCAGCCGGTATTTACCACGTTGCTTGAACCGTTGCTGTCTCCCCTTGGAGTAACATCGGTAATCTGGCAGCATTCCATCGCCCTTGCCTTTGGTTTCACGACACTGACATTTCTTCACATCACCGCCGGCGAACTCGCGCCGAAATGGCTGACGATTCAGAAACCGCTGCCGATCGCGCTGGCCACGGCCATCCCGCTGCGGTGGTTTTATCTGGCGTTTTACCCGTTCAACCGGCTGCTGAATTTCGCGGCGCGCCAGATACTGAAACAAATCGGCATCGAACCCGACGCCGTCACCGACCGCTCGCAAACAGACGAGGAATTGCGCCTCGTGCTCGCGGCGGTTCCGCAGGGCGGGACGGCCGCCGGGCGCAACCTGATCTTGAACGCGCTCGATTTGCGCCATCGCGTCGCGCGCGAAGTCATGCGCCCTCGCCAGGAAATCGTCACGTTCAACACCTGCGCGACGATGGCCGCCTGTCTTGCCGTAGCGGAGAAAACGCGCTACTCGCGTTTTCCGATCTGCGAGGACGGCGATCTGGACAGGACGCGCGGCGTCGTCCACATCAAGGACCTTTACACGCTGCGCGATCAGGCAAAGACGGCGGCGGATTTGCTGCCGGTCGCGCGCGAACTCATATACGCGCCCGCCACTGCGCGGCTGGAACAGTTGCTCCGGCTGTTTCTCGAACGGCGGCTGCATTTTGCCGTAATCGTGGACGAATACGGCGGCACGCTCGGCATTGCCACGCTCGAAAACGTGTTGGAGGCGCTCGTCGGCCAGATTCAGGACGAATTTGACCAGGAGGAGACACAGTTTGTCCGGCGGGACGGGCATTCCTGGGAAGTAGCCGGCACGCTGTCGCTTCACGAACTGGAAAAAATCGTCGGCGCGTTGCATCACGACGAAAGCATCGCGACTGCGAGCGGCTGGGTCACGCAGAAGCTCGGGGGATTTCCGAAGGCCGGCGATTCATTGGCGGTGGGAAATCATGAATTGCGCGTCGAGGAAATGGACGGCCAGCGCGTGGCGCGGTTGAGGATCATCCAGCGCGACGGGCCGCGGGATTCAGGTGAATAGTTTTCACCACCGCGCGCCCCGGACCACGAAGACGGCGACCGCGAGGCAGATGATTCCGTCCAGCAGGATGGCAGACCACAGTCCCATCGTTGCCGACCCGATGCCAAAAAGCAGAACCCCGCCAATCCAGACCCCGGCGGGATGGAAATCCGGCGGACGCCTGTGAATCGGATGTTTTTTGATCAGTATTGGCGTGATGAACGCCAGAATCAGCAGCGTCACAACCAGCCAGCCAAAAAAGTTCACCAGCGGCGCGCCCTGCCATGTCAGCGGCAATTTCGTTGGTTCCCAAAACCAGTAATGTTTCACCCGCGACGCGAACGGGTCTAACGCGAGGTCAAACAGCACCGTCAACATCGCCGTGATGCCGATGAGCCAGAAACCGTAGGAGCGCATTTTCCGCCAGGGGCGCAAAATGAGCCGCGCCACGCCGCGCGAGTTCAAAATCGCGACGATCCAGATCACCGGTATTGCCCACGGCAGAGTTTTGTGCAGTTTGGGTTCCATGTCGTTGTCGGTGGTGAACTGGCCGAACGGAATGCCGGTTTTCAAATCGAGCCAGGTTGCCGCGCCGCCGGCGAGCGCGATGAGGATCGCCGCCAGCAGGATGTTTTGCAGCGGCAGATGCCGCGCCAGCGCCGCAATGGTGCTTACGACCGCCAGCAACAGCAGCACAGCCGCCGGCCAGCCGGGTCTGCCGGGCAGGGGCAAATGCCACCAAAGCAGCACCAGCACCAGCGCATAGGCGGCGAGAAACAGGGCATTCAGCAGGCGCCGTTCCCATCTCGCCATTTTTTTTATGACGGTGTTTTCCGATTTCAGTTCAAATGGCATTGGTGAAGACCGATTGCGGTCATCCTACGGATTTCCCGCCGCCTGCGCAGTAAAAATAAATTGCCTTGTTTCCGGCGCGCATAGCTGCTTTGCTTTGTGCGGCAACAGAGAAGAATCATGACGCTGGAAGAAACCATCGTTCAGATCAGGGCGTGCGCCAGACAGATGGACGCGCACTATGGCCGCACTGTCTTCGACGAGTGGGCGGTGATTTCGCTGCAGGAAAACCAGGCGCGCGTGCTGACCTACCTCGGTCCCCGCAACGATGACTTCATGGCAAACTTCGCAAAAGACCTCGGCACCCTGCGCGCTGGACTGCTCAACGCGAGTTACGGCGTCGGCGATTTTGAGTTCGCGCGGCACGGCATCGGCACCGGCTTTGAATCGTTCATGGTTTTGGGGCGGGCGCTTTATCTGATTTGCAACAACACCCGCGATTCGATGGACTCGATTGCCAAAAACCCGCGCTGGCTCGCGGCGCAGGTGCCATTCGCTGAATTGAGCGAGAAAGTCCGCGCCAATCCGCTCGCCGTCGCGGGCGACGACACGAAAATCTCCAGGAAAAATTGATTCACGATGGATCAGTGGATTTTTGGATTGATGGATAAAATGGATGGCTGCGCGCGATAATCCAACAATCCAGCGTGTTCACCCCAGCAATCCCTTCACCAGGAAAAATCCGTAGGCAGCCACGAGCGCCCAGCCCGCGAACCTCGGCAGCCGTCCCATCACCGCCACGAAGAAGAAATGCACCAGCGTCGCGCCCAGCAAAATGAACATCGCCACGTGGAAAAACGGCGGCATCGCCATCGTGTGATACAGCGCGTAGATGCCGAGGCACAGCGGAATCGAAACATGACAGTCGCCGACCTGCGAGGCATAGACGGTTTCGGGTTGTCCGCGCCAAGTGTAGTAAATCGCGAGTATTGCGTTAGGCAGGACCGTGATCCATCCGCTCACCCAGCCAAAATGGGTTTTGACGAAGCCGTGATGGACGGAGTTTTGAACCCAATGCACCAGCCAGTCCGTGCTTACAAAAATCCCATACGCTCCGATGGCAAGCAGAATCAGGTCCAGCGGCAGTGTCCAATCCAGCGATTTTCCCTGGCGCACATTCGTTTTTAGCACCTCGAACACGTGAAAGCATTGCCAGAACAAAAACAGCCCCACCAGCACCAGCCCGCCGTCAAAATCAATCCGCCCCTTGTGTCCCAGCGCCCAGACCGCGCCGGTGAAAAACAGGATGGCTGTCAGCGTCAGCAACAGCGCGAGGCGGTTCAACTGCTGTGTCTTGTCGGCGCCGGTGGATTTCTTCGCCGGCTTTTTGCCGTTGGATTTGCCTTTCGCCGGCAAAATTCTGGTTCCATATAAAATCGCCGGCAGGCCGAGCACCAGCGTCATGTTCGTGATGTTATTGACGAGGTTGTTGGTGATGATGTCCGAGCTTTTAAATCCGTTGATGCCGTAGATGAAGGCGAGTATCAAATTGCCCATGCCCGTGCAATACGGCATCACCAGCGTTCCGAGCACCGTGCCTTCAAACCCTTTGGCGCTCAAAACCTCCAGCCGCCATACCATCAGGAACGATGCTCCGAGGAACAGCGCCAGAAACAGCCACGGCGCCCAATGCCCCGTGGCCTCGATCCAATGGATGACCGGATTTGCCACGCGCAAAGTTTATGTAAAAAAGTTGCGGATGCGACATTGAAGTTTCAGGAAGAGACGAACTTGTCGGTTGAACCAAACCAAGTCACCCCTTCTCACTGCACGCGTAGGCATTGTGATTGTGGATGCTCTCGAAATTTTCCGCCTCGACTTTATACCACCGGACCTGCGGATGGGCGTTCAGCTTAAACGCCACGTTACGAACCAGATCCTCCACGAAAACCGGGTTTTCGTAGGCGCGCTCGGTCACAAACTT
>JBEKRA010000120.1:0-6759 GCA_049519195.1 Verrucomicrobiota bacterium | reverse complement strand
TATGTTCCGGATGATTTGAGGCGGTGTAAATGCCGGAACATTGCACAACCCATGGTTCATCAAATCATTTTTTGAAAAACTTGCGCGCGTAGCTCAATTGGATAGAGCGTCGGCCTCCGGAGCCGAAGGTTGTGGGTTCGACCCCCGCCGCGCGCACCACTCCGCCAGCCCTGTTTCATGAAAGACCAAGTCATCCATCTGTTGAGGAAAAAAGATTATGTCCCGGCCAATGTGCCGGAATTGCTCCGGCTGCTCCGGCTGCCGCCGCATCGCCAGCAAATGTTGCAGGGTGCGCTGCGCGAACTCGAACAGTCGGGCCAGATTGCCCGCGTCAAGGGCAACCGTTACATCCTGCCGCGCGAGGCGGATCTGATTCCGGGCCGCATTCGGATGAACCGTCAGGGCAAGGGCTTTCTCCAGCCGGACGATGCCGGCCTCAAGGAAATCGCCATTCCGGAAGACGCGACCGGCACGGCCTTGCACGAAGATCGCGTGCTGGTCCGGCGCGATGTCCGGCCCAAGGGCTTGCGCTCCGGCGCTGTCGAGGCGGACACGGGCACGGTGGTTCGCATTCTGGAACGGCGGCGCACGCAGATGGTCGGCACGCTGCAACGTGGACGGCAGTTTCTCTTCGTGATTCCCGACGACCCGCGCATTCCGCATGACATCCTGGTGCCGGAGCCGCGCGACATGGGCCGGCCCGCGCGCATTGGTGACAAGGTCGTGGTCGAATTGCGCGAATGGGAATCGCGCCACACGAATCCCGAAGGCGAGATCGTCGAGGTCCTCGGCGCGCCGGGCGAGGAAGGCGTGGATATGCTATCGGTGCTGCGCCAATACGATTTGCCGCTGCATTTTCCCAAGGCCGTCCTGCACGAGGCGCACGCCATCGGCACGACGGTTCACGCGCGCGACGGGGCGGGCCGCGTGGATTGCCGCCGTCATCGGGTCATCACGATTGATCCCGACGACGCGAAGGATTTCGACGACGCCATCTGTCTGGAGCGCGTTTCGCCGGAGCAATGGCGGCTGTGGGTTCACATCGCGGACGTGTCGCATTACGTGAAGCCGGGCACGGCGCTGGACGTCGAGGCGCGCAAGCGCGGCAACTCGACCTACCTCGTGGACCGCGTCATCCCGATGCTGCCGGAGGCGTTGAGCAACGAACTGTGTTCGCTCAAGCCCAACTTGGATCGCCTGACCAAGTGCGTCGAATTTCTCATATCAAACGACGGGCGGGTGCTGAACGCGAAGTTTTATCCCGCCGTGATCCATTCGCAACGGCGTTTCACCTACGGCGAGGTGCTGGAGATTTTGCAACGCAAACCCACGCCAGACGCGATTGAGCAAATGTTGCATCAGGCGCATGAACTGGCGCAGCGCATCCGGCGATTGCGGTTCAAGGCCGGCTCGCTCGACCTCGATTTTCCCGAAACCAAAATCCGGCTGGACGAACGCGGAAACATTTTGCGCATCGAAAAGACCGTGAACGACGTGTCGCACCAGTTGATCGAGGAGTGCATGTTGCTGGCGAACGAGGCGGTGGCTGGGCGGTTGATGAGCCAGCGGACGCCGGCGGTTTATCGCGTCCACGAATCGCCGGATGAGCGGCGCTTGCAGGAGTATCGGCAGGAGGTGTTGAGCCAGAACATTCCGTGCGGCAACCTGGGCCAGCCATCCGAGGTGCAGAAATTGTTGCACCGGCTCGGCGCGTTGCCCATCGGGCCTGCGCTCAAGATTGGTTTTCTCAAATCACTCATGCGCGCGCGCTACGCCGTCGAGCCGCTCGGTCACTACGGCCTGGCCAAGAAAAAATACACGCACTTCACTTCCCCCATCCGCCGCTATGCCGACCTCGTGGTGCATCGCGCCTTGTTTGATAAAAATCCGGCTTCGACTTCCGCGCTCAAGGAAACCGCCGAACACATTTCCGTCACCGAACGCAATTCCGCCGACGCCGAACGCGACAGCAAGGACGTGAAGTTGTTCGCGTTCCTGAAGGCGCAGTTGCAGTCCGGCAATCCGGTGCGTTATCCCGCGCTGGTGACGGACGTGCGCAACTTCGGCTTCTTCGTGGACGTGACCGGGCTGGCGATGAGCGGGCTGGTGCCGTTGTCCACGATGGAGGACGACTTCTACGTGTTCGACGCCGCGCGCAACAATCTCGTGGGCCGCCGCACGCGGCGCACGATCCGGCTGGGCGACAGGTTGACCGTGCAGGTGGCGAAGGTGGACACGTTCAAGAAACAGGTGGATTTCCGGCTGGCGGAAGATTCCAAACCGGCCGCGCGGCATGGCATGTCACGCGGCTTCACACGGCATCCGGCCGGACGCGAAAGCGGGCCGTCGCGCGGAGCAAAATCGCATCCAGCCCAAGGCCGGCGGCGCAGGCGGTGAAACGAGTCTTTTAATCTTCGCCTTTTCGCCGGATTTTCTGTTATTGTTTCCGGCCTTTGTGACCATTACCGAAGAAATCTCGAAACGGCGGACGTTCGCCATCATATCGCATCCGGACGCGGGCAAGACCACGCTCACGGAAAAGCTGCTGCTTTATGGCGGCGCCGTGCAGCTCGCCGGATCGGTCACCGCCCGCAAAAACCAGCGCGCCACCACGTCCGACTGGATGGAACTGGAAAAGAAACGCGGCATTTCGATCAGCTCCACGGTTCTCCAATTTGATTACAACGGTTACCGCCTCAACCTGCTCGACACGCCGGGGCACAAGGATTTTTCCGAGGACACTTACCGCGTGCTCACCGCCGTGGACTCGGTGGTCATGGTAATTGACGCCGCGAAAGGCATCGAGCCGCAGACGCGCAAGCTCTTCGAGGTCTGCCGCCAGCGCGGCGTGCCGATCTTCACCTTCATGAACAAGTGCGACCGCCCGATGAAGGACCCGCTTGCGCTGGTGGATGAATTGGAGCGCGTCCTCGGTATCGGCGCTTTCCCGGTGAACTGGCCAATCGGCGACGGATTTGATTTTCGTGGCGTGTTTGACCGCCAGACGAGCCAGATGCACCTGTTCGAGCGCACGGTCGGCGGCAAATTTCGCGCGCCGGTTTCCGTCGGCGGAGTGGACGATCCGGCGGTTCGCGGACAGCTCGACGACACGACGTTCAACAAGACCGTCGAGGAACTCGAAATGCTCGAAACTGCGGGCGAGGTTTTCGACGATGCCGCCGTGCTCGCGGGCAAAAGCACGCCGGTGTTCTTCGGCAGCGCCAGCAACAATTTCGGCGTGCAGCTTTTGCTCGACGGTTTTCTGAAACATGCGCCCGCCCCCAAGTCCCGTGTGATGGGCGGCATTGAGATTTCACCAACCAATCCCGAGTTCTCCGGTTTCATCTTCAAAATCCAGGCGAACATGGATCCCAAGCACCGCGACCGCATCGCGTTCGTCCGCGTTTGCTCCGGCAAATTCGAGCGCGACATGACGGTGCATCATTCGCGTTCCTCCAAGAAAGTGCGCCTCTCCAGCTCGCACAAGCTGTTCGGCAACGAACGCGAGACGGTGGACGAGGCGTATCCCGGCGACGTGATCGGCCTCGTCGGCCATGACAGCTTCGGCATCGGCGACACGCTCACGACCGACCCAAAAATTCTCTACAAGGAAATCCCGCGCTTCACGCCGGAGGCCTTCAGCTACCTGCACAATCCGAACACGGCCAAGTTCAAACAATTTCGCCAGGGGCTGGAACAGTTGATGCAGGAGGGCGTCATCCAGGCGCTTTATCTGCGCAATTCGTCGGTGAAAACACCGCTGCTCGCTGCGGTCGGCCCGTTGCAATTCGAAGTAGTGCAATTCCGGCTCGAAAATGAATACGGCGCGGCGTCGCGCCTCGAAGCCGCGCCGTGGACGGTTGTGCGCTGGCTGCCGGCGGACCTGACGGAAGACGCGCTCGATGCCCTGTCGCTGCCAACCGGCTCGCGGATCGCGTATGACGTGGGCAAAAATCCTGTCGTGCTGTTCCCGAACGACTGGTCCGCCGATTATTTCACCAAAACCAACGGGCGGGTGCCGCTGTCCGCGCTGCCCGTCCAGACGGCGAAGGAATAAGAGTGAAATCCGAAATCCGAATGACAAAGTCCGAAAGAAGCTCGCAGCCCGAAACCCGAAACCCAGTATGGCGCGCTGCCGGGCTATTTGGGCTTCGGACTTCGGTATTCTTTCGCCATTCGGATTTCATCATTCGTCATTAACCCGTGTCCACCCTCCTCACCGCCACTGAAATTACCGTCCGCTACGGCGAGCGCACGGTGCTCGATGGCGCGACGCTCGCCATCGAGGAAGGCGACCGCATCGGGCTGGTCGGGCGCAACGGCTGCGGCAAGACGACGTTCGTCCGCATCCTCGCCGGGCTGCAATTGCCCGACCGCGGCGACGTCACCCGGCGGCGCGACTTGGTGGTGAGCTACCTGCCACAGGATTTCATGCTCAATGCCGCGAAATCGGTTGAGGAAAACATCCGCGATGGCGCGCAGCACGTGCTCAACCTGATCGCGGAGTTTGAATCACTGCCGCATGACTCGAAGCGGCATGAGGAACTCGAGCATCGCATCGCCGCGCTAGAGGGCTGGACGCTGGACCAGCGTGTAGCCACCGCGATGTCGCACCTGAATTGTCCGGTCGGCGACCGCCGCATTGAGACGCTGTCCGGCGGCGAGAAGCGGCGCGTGGCCATGTGCCGCGCGATTGTTTCGCGGCCCGATTTGCTGATTCTCGACGAGCCGACGAATCACCTGGACCCGGAATCCATCGAGTGGGTGGCGGAATTTCTCGATGAGTTCCGCGGTTCGTTCCTGGTCGTCACGCACGACCGTTATTTCCTCGACCGTGTGGCGAAACGCATGGTGGAATTGTCCGACGGGCGCTTCTTTTCGCACGCCGGCAATTACACCGATTACCTGCTCGACAAGGCCGAGCGCCAGGCGGCGGACGCCACCATCGAGCACAAGCGCCAGATGTTTTTGAAAAAGGAACTCGCGTGGGTGCGCCAGGATCCGCGGGCGCAACGCAGCAAGCAGAAGGACCGCTTTGAGCGTTATTACGACGAGGCGGCAAAGGATGGGCCGGTCATCGAGGAAGACGTGGAGCTGGTCATCCCGCCGCCGCCGCAACTCGGCAATCGCACGGTGGAAGTCAGCAATCTCGGCATGGAACTCGCCGGGAAGAAACTGTTTTCCGGTTTCAATTTCACGTTTGAGAACGGCAAACGCGTCGGCGTGTGCGGACGGAACGGCCTCGGCAAGACCACGCTGCTGAAAATCGTCATCGGCCAGCTTACGCCCACGGAAGGCTCGGTGAAGACCGGCCAGCTCACGAAATTCAATTACGTTGACCAAGGGCGGTTGCAACTCAATGAGGAGAACACCGTGATGGACGAAGTCGCCGAGGGCCGGGAATTCGTGCAATGGGGCGAGGCGAAACTGTCGGTGCGCTCGTATCTGAAACGGTTCCTGTTTGCCGACGAGCGCATCATGACGCAGGTGAAAAAACTGTCCGGCGGCGAACGCAGCCGGTTGCTGCTCGCGCGCATTTTGAAGAGCGGCGGCAACTTCCTCATCCTCGACGAGCCGACGAACGATCTGGATCTACCGACGTTGCGCGTGCTGGAGGAGGCGCTGATCGCGTTTCCCGGCGTGACGTGCGTCGTGAGCCACGACCGTTATTTTCTTAACCGCGTCTGCACGGACATTCTCGCATTCGAGGGCGACGGCAAAATCCATCACAGCGTCGGCGACTACGATTATTACCTGGAGAAGAAGCAGCGCGCGACCGTAGCGGCGTCTCGGCAGAGCGCCGCCATTCTTGCCACGAACAAGTCAGCGGCGCTCTCCCGAGACGCCGCTACGAAGAATGCAAAGCCGCGCAAACTTTCATTTAAGGAAGCGCGCGAACTGGAAGGCATGGAGGCGCAAATCCACGCTGTGGACGCGGAAATCGCCCGCATTGAAGGCCTGTTCGCCTCGCCGGATTTTCATCGCACGCACGCCACGCAGACCAACCAGCTCACCGCCGACCTCGCCGCCGCGAAGGAAAATCTCGCGAAGCTCTACGCGCGCTGGGAGGAATTGGAGGCGATCAAGGCCGCGGCGCAACGTTGATACCAGCCAGTGGTTTGCCGGTAGCGTCATGTGAATGCGATGCCGTTTGCTTTTCCCGCTTTGGCCGTCACCTCCAAAATATTGGCGCTTCAGAGTTTCATTTCGGGGCTTGGGCATTGGATATGTCGAGACCGCTCAAATTATCAGCAAAGATGCGCTGAAAAATATTTTGACGCATGAGCCATTTCATGTTTGACGGCGGCCCTTGAAACGGCGAAAAGAAGCCAGCCATGAATCTGAAACGATGGTTTCTTTGGTTGTGTCTTGCGTTGCTGGTGGTCGGCGAGGTCATGCTTTACAAAGCCAACCAGCAGAGGGATGCCGCGATTGTCGGGATGAGCGAAGCCCGGCACGACGCGGATCAGGCGCGCAAGAATCTGGAGCAGTTCAAAGCTTCCGCCGCGGCGCAAGGCGCGGAGGGCGACCGGTTGCGCAAGGAAAACCAGACTCTGACCCAACCCATCACCAAGTTGAAAAATGAAACCAACCGGCTGCAACAGGCCAACCAGCAATTGACGCAGCAGTTGGCGGCCATGACGCAGCAGTTGGCGGCCATCGGTGAAACCTCGCAACATCAGCAGGAGCGGTTGAAACAATGGGAGGCCGTCAGCCGGCAGGCCAGCGCCGACGCGCAGCAATCGCAATCGCAGGCGG
>JBEKRA010000119.1:0-6830 GCA_049519195.1 Verrucomicrobiota bacterium | reverse complement strand
CGGCCTCAAGGAAAGCAATGTGCGGCTTGGAGCTGAAGCAAATTTAAAAACGGCGGGCGAATCCGTGAACATCATCCGTCCTGACGGCCAAAAACAATCATTCCCAAAAACCGGCGGCGAACTCGCGCTGGAAACGCCCATGCCAGGAATTTATTCCGTCGCGACGGGGCAAGCCACGAACCATTTCTCCGTGAACGCGCTTGTCGCCGATGAATCGGATTTGTCCGCGTGCTCGACCGGCCAATGGGGCAAATGGAGCGAGGACACCGAGCAGCGTCTTGAGGAGGCTTCCGCCGTGTGGATTTTCGGCCTGCTCGCGCTGGCGGTTCTGACGACTCATTTATACCTGGTGGCGACGGCAAAGGGGGGAAGCTGAAATGTTTGTCCTTTTCCAACCCGTCTGGCTTTTGCTGCTGATTCCGCTGGCGGCGGCATGGTTCGCATGGCCGCTGCCGAATCGCGGCTTGAAAATATTGCGCGCCGCGGTTTTTGTGCTGGTGGTTTTGGCGCTCGTGCAACTCGCCATCAAGTTGCCCGACCGCGCGGGAACGGTGATTGTCGTCGCCGACCGCAGCGAATCCATGCCGCAAAATTCCGACGCTTCTGAAAAGGAGATCATCGGCCTGTTGCATAAATCTCTGGGTCCGCGCGACCAGCTTGGCGTCGTTGCGTTCGGACGCGATGCCGTGGTTGAACAATCGCCCCAACGCTCCGAGTTCGGCGGGTTCACGGCGCAAGTCGGCACGGATCACTCCAGCCTGAACGATGCGATTGAATCCGCGCTTGCATTGATTCCGCCGGACGGGGGAGGGCGTATTCTCGTCTTGTCCGACGGCAAATGGACGGGCAAAGACCCCGCAGCAGCAGCCGCGCGCGCCGCCGGTCGCGGCGTGGCGGTGGATTATCGTTTGATTGCGCGCCCGCAGGTCAGCGATGTCGCCATCCAATCTTTCCTGACGCCGCAATCGGTTTTGCCCGGACAGGCGTTCGTCTTGAGCGCCTGGGTGCAGTCGCCGGCGGAGCAGGAAATCCAGTATCAACTCCGGCGCGGCGATGAAATCATTTCGTCCGGCAGCAAGCAGGTTTCCGCCGGGCTGTCGCGGCTGATGTTCCGCGACCGCGCGGCGACTGCGGGCGTGAATGAATACACAGTCACGATACAAGGCCCGAAGGATGATCCGGTTCCCGAAAATAATTCCGCCCGCGCTCTCGTCGGCGTGGAAGGTTCGCGGCCGGTGCTGGCGGTTTCGGCGGCGGGGGAAAATTCCGGCCTTGTTAAATTGTTGCGCGGCGGCGCGGTCGAAGTTGTCGGCAAAACTCCGGCGCAATGCAACTGGTCACTGGAGGAACTTTCACAATTTTCCGCCGTGCTGATTGAAAATGTTCCGGCGGGACAGATCGGCATGAGCGGCATGGAATCGCTGGCGTCGTGGGTCGAGGAAACCGGCAGCGGGCTGGCAATGACCGGCGGGCAGAAATCCTACGGCCCGGGCGGCTATTTCAAGTCGCCGCTGGAACGCGTCATGCCGGTTTCAATGGAAATGCGCCGCGAACATCGCAAGTTAAGCGTGGCGGTCGTCGTCGCGCTGGACCGTTCGGGCAGCATGTCCATGCCGGCCGGCGGCGGGCGCATCAAGATGGACCTGGCCGACCTCGGCACGGTGCAGGTGCTCGATTTGCTTTCGCCGATGGATGAAATCGGCGTGTTCGCGGTGGACACGGCGCCGCACGAAATCGTTCCACTCGATACAGTCGAACACAATGCCGGGTATCGCGGAAAAATTCTGGCGATCGGTTCGATGGGCGGCGGCATTTACATTTACGAGGCGCTCGTGGCGTCGGCCCGCATGATTTCCTCCGCGAAGGCTCAAACGAAACACATCATACTGTTTGCGGACGCGTCGGATTCGGAGCAGTCCATGCACTACGAGGACATTGTGGACAAGCTGCGCGAGGCGGATGTGACCGTCAGTGTCGTCGGCCTCGGCACGGAACACGACGTGGATGCGCAATTGCTCAAGGACATCGCGCGGCGCGGCGGCGGCGAATGTTATTTCAGCGACAACCCGGACGAAATCCCCCGCATTTTCGCGCAGGACACGTTCACCATCGCGCGCAGCACGTTCGTTGACCAGCCGACGCCGTTCCAGATGACTGCGGGTTATTCGCTGCTCGGCGCGCAACCCGCTTCCGCGCCGCCGCAGCTCGGCGGTTACAATCTTTGTTACATCCGGCCCCAGGCAAATCTTGCCGCCGTCACCGGCGACGAATACAAGGCGCCGGTTGTCGCGTCGTGGAACGCGGGCAATGGCCGCGTGCTGTGTTTTCTCGGCGAGGCGGATGGAAAATTCAGCGGCAATTTTGCTTCATGGAATCAAGCCGGTGAATTTTATGCGACACTGGCGCGCTGGGTCGCGGGCAGGCATGAACCGCTGCCGGATGAAATGTTGCTGACACAGGAAGTCCGCGGCGGTGTTTGTTTTGTGCAATTGCATCTTGATCCCGAACGCAAGGCCGGGCCGTTTTCAAATCTGCCCCGCATGCGGGTTTTGCACGGGCTGCCTGGTGCTGCGCCGGCGAAGGAAACCGCCTCGTTGCAATGGAAGAATGCCGATCTGCTCGAAGCGGCGATCCCGATTGCCGGGCGCGAGACGATTTTGAACACGGTGGAGATTTCAGGGCAGCAGCCAGTCACGCTGCCGGCGGCGTGCCTGCCGTATTCGCCGGAGTTTGCACCCGGCCAGCCGGGGCGTGGTGCGCTGGCGCTCGCGCAAGTCGCCACAACGACCGGCGGCAGAGAGCGCGTTGAAATTCCAAAAATCTGGAACGAGCTTCCGGTCAAGTCGCGCTACGTCGAACTTGCGCCGTGGCTGCTCGTAGTCGGAACGCTTCTGTTCCTGCTGGAAATTTTGGAGCGGCGCACCGGCTGGGTTTCGCGTTTGTTTGGACGCAAAGCCGCTGTTGCCCAAGTTAGAAGCGGGGAAGTCGAAGCCCCAAAAGCAATTTCTGCACGCAAACCAGTTTTCCCGCGGCTCGTCCGCAAAACGGTGCGAACGACAACTGCGCCCGCCGCTAACAGAACAAAACCCGCCGCGCCAGTTCCAGCCACACCTGATGAAACAAAACCCGCGCTTGAAAAACCAGTCGGCACAGAATTGACATTTGACGCTCTCCGCAAAGCCCGCGAGCGCGCTCATCGCCGCACAGACAAGGACCATTAACCCGGCTGGTCACGGCGTCCCGCCCGGCCGCGAGGCGTCGGCCTCAAATTCAAACAGCAGGTCATCGCGGCAGACATCGCAACAAGCCGGCACCACCGGCAGGGAAAGCAAATCGCGCGCGGCACACCATTCGTTGAACGCTTTGGCGTCGGCGCGGCGCTTGAAGTAAGCCGTGGCGCGGGTCAGGTCCGAAAATCCGAAGCCGCGCGAGCGCAATATGGCCTCCACCACTTGCATCGTCTGCGCCACCTGCCGGGGATGGTCGCCCGGCCACAGCGTTTCTCCGCCGTGCGCGATGCTGGCCGTGCCGGAAATGAAAAGGCGGCGACCAGCCGGCGACGAGATTTCCATCGCGCGGCTGAAGGAGCTGCCATACGCGGGCGCGGGGCATTGCAACGGTGAGGTGATTTCTTCGGCGCGGCAGGAGGAATTCAATGGCTGCATCGCCCAGGCGCCGGCGGCCAGCGCTGCGCCGGCGGGATTTTTTGCGCCGATGCCGGTGCTGGCCGGAAGCGAGCCGGCGCGGAATTGCACGCCGGAATAAATTTGCGTCCGCAACTGGTTGAATTCGTCATACCACGAAATGAGATCGTTGAGATAAAACCACGTCCGCACGGTGTCAGCCATGGAAAACCCGCCTTGGGACAGCGCCAGCGCCAGATTGTCCAGCGTTTCCTTTGTCTGGTCCGCGCGCGGGGCGGAATTTTGAACCGGCCCCAAACCGCCCAGCAAACAATGCCGGGCCGCGCCGTCGTTGAACACGGAGCCGACCACCCGGCCGTCCAACTTGATGCGGTTGACTTCGCCGCCGGCAAAACCAAAAACCTGCAGGCCGGCGATGGGACTGTCATCGCACGCGGCGCCCTCAATCCATGTCACCGGCCAGTCAATATTTCCGAACTGCCGCCGCATCGCTTCCATCCCCGCCGCGTTCGCGCTGATGGAACCAAACACCGTCAGGTGAACGATGGTTGCGTCCAGATCCTTCAAAGCGACCGCGAGACGGTTGAACGGCTCCGCAATTCCATCGCCCGGCATCGGTCTTATGGTCAGGGAAACTTCCACCCCATGCACTCCGGGCGTCACGGCGCAGGCGACGCCGGCGGTTGGTGGGTCGGCATTCGGGCGGAACTTCACTGGCGGAATAGAAAACGTCATCTTAAACAACAGACGGCGGAGCGATGGAACCAGTTACAGTGCCCGCCCGAGTGCCCGCCTGGAAAAATTGGTGTTGTATCATGTTGTATCATTATGTTCGGAGTTCCGCGTTCACGCGGCCCTGGAACCGCCTAAAGGCGGAACCAAACTTCCAAATGAGTCATTACCGAAAAACCCGTCAATATGACAGATTTTTTTTGTATCTTCACCCATTTCCCCGCGTCTATCTTTATGGATGCAACGAAAGCGCATGGCCCGGCAGCACAGGAAGGCGCGCTTGCTTTTGACGGTCTTCATCTTGATGTCCGCCTTGAGCGGCGGCGCGGCGCCCGGTCTCTTTGAAAGCAACGCCGCGCTCACGCCGGAAAACAAGATTGACGGGCTGGTCTCCGCAAGGTTGCAGGAGTTGAAAATCCAGCCGGCGGCGGTTTGTTCCGATGCCGTGTTTGTCCGGCGCGTTTATCTGGACGTGATTGGCGCGCCGCCCACGGCGCCGGAGGCGGAGAATTTCATTTTGGACCGGAACCCGGACAAGCGCCGCATCCTGATAGACCGGCTGCTGGAACGCGGCGCGTTCGCGGATTACTGGGCGATGAAATGGAGCGACCTGCTGCGCGTCAAGGCGGAGTTTCCCATCAACCTCTGGCCCAACGCGGCGCAGGCGTATCACCACTGGATTCGTGACTGCATCAGCAAAAACACGCCGTATGACCAGTTCGTCCGCGACCTGCTCACGGCCAGCGGCAGCAATTTCGCCGTGCCCCAGGTCAATTTTTACCGCGCCCTGCAGGGCAAAAACCCGCAGACCATCGCGCATGCCGTGGCGCTGGCGTTCATGGGAACGCGAATTGAGAGATGGCCGGAGGAACAGCGGGACAATCTCGCGGCGTTTTTCTCGAACGTCGGCTACAAATACACGTCGGAATGGAAGGAGGAAATTGTTTATTTCGATTCCGCGGCGACCAACGCGCAGGCCGTGGCCGGCACGCTGCGGCTGGCGACATTCCCGGACGGCACGACGGTCGCGCTGTCGCCGGACAAGGACCCGCGCGAGGTTTTTGCCGGCTGGCTGACGAATCCGAAAAATCCCTGGTTTGCGCGCAACATCGTGAACCGCGCCTGGTCGTGGCTGCTGGGCCGCGGCATCATCCAGGAGCCGGACGACATCCGCCCGGACAATCCGCCGGGTAATCCCGAACTGCTCGCGTATCTGGAAAATGAATTCGTTTCGTCCGGCTACGATTTGAAGCACATTTTCCGTCTGATTCTGAATTCAAAAACGTATCAGCTTGCTTCGATTCCGAAAACCGGCGACCCGCTGGCCGCGGCAAATTTTGCCTTTTATCCGCTGCGCCGGCTGGACGCGGAAGTGTTGATTGACGCGGTGGATCAAATCACCGGGTCATCGGAGAGTTACTCCAGCGCGATCCCGGAGCCTTACACGTTCATTCCAACGGGGCGGCGCTCCATCGCCCTGCCGGATGGCAGCATCACCAGTCCGTTCCTCGAAATGTTCGGCCGCCCGTCGCGCGACACCGGTTTGGAATCGGAACGCAACAACAGCATCACCGCGGCGCAAAAGCTGTGGCTGCTCAATTCCAGCGCGATGCGGCAAAAAATCGAGCAGAGCCGGATGATTCAATACCAGACGGCTACGAACAGGCCCCCGCGGCAGATCGCCGCCGGGCTGTATCTGGAAATCCTATCCCGTTTTCCGGCGGAAGAAGAGTCGAAAATCGCGGAGGCGTATTTCCAGTCCAGCGGGCTGGGCCGGCGCGAGGCGGCGGTGGATTTGGCGTGGGCGCTGATGAACAGCGACGAATTTCTTTACCGACATTGAAGTGACAAAGAAATTTTTTATGCGACACGAAACGAATATGGGCAGGGCAGTCGCTGTAGCGTCTTGGACTGCGGCAGCCCTCTGCCGCTTTGTGGCAGCGCCGCCGTTTGAAAAGCGGCAGAGGACTGCCGCAGTCCAAAACCTGGCGGTGTTTCGACAGCCTGCGGCCAATCCCAATGCCTCATCCATAAACCGTTCAGTTCCGCATGGTCCAAGTTTTTGTGAGCAAAAATAGAAATTCCAATTCATTTCCGGGCATCAACCGGCGCGAAGCCATCCGGCGCGGCCTGCTCGCCGCCGGCGGTTTGATGCTGGCGGATGGTTTTCCGTTCCGCGCCTTCGCCGCCGCGCCACCGGCAAAGGCCAGGGCCGTCATTCAAATCTGGATGTGGGGAGGGCCGTCGCATCTGGACACGTTCGATCCGAAACCGGAAGCGGGCAATGATTATTGCGGGCAGTTCAAAAATCCCATCGAAACCAACGTGCCCGGAATCAAAATCAGCGAGCTGCTGCCGCTGCTCGCGAAGCAGGCCGACAAGTATTCAATCATCCGCAGCATGACCCACGGCGACAACGGACACGAAACGGCGGCTTACATCGTCCAGACCGGA
>JBEKRA010000118.1:0-6835 GCA_049519195.1 Verrucomicrobiota bacterium | reverse complement strand
TGAACTCGTGCGCCTCGCGCTCGGCGCGGCGCTGGCGCAGGGACTCGATCTGGCGCTTGTTGGAGTGGGTCAGCGGAACCGCGAGCCGTTGCGGGAACAGATAATTGCGCGCGTAACCGGACGCGACTTTCACCTGGTCGGATTCACCGCCGAGACCGACGATGTTGTGCGTGAGGATGACTTCAGTCTTCATAAAATTAACGGATAAAAATTCTTCGCGGAAAATCAGAATGGAACGTCGTCGCCTTCATGGGGGGTATCGGCTTCGCCGCCGTCGGGCGCGGGCGCGGATGCGGCCGCCGGACGCGCCGGCGGAGCTTCGGATGCGTCGCCGCCGCGGCCGCCGCCGGAGTCCAGGAATTGAAAAGTTTCCATGACGACGCCGAGCTTGCTTCTCTTTTGTTTGGTCTGCTTGTCCTCCCAGGTTTCGTAGCGGAGGCGGCCTTCAATCAAAATGGGGCGGCCCTTCTTCAGGTATTGGCCGATGGTTTCGGCGGTTTTGCCGAATGCGTCCACGTCCACAAAAGTCACATCCTCCTTCATTTCGCCGGTTTCGCTCTTCCACTTGCGGTTGATGGCCAGGCCAATGCGCGCGACCGCCGTGCCCTTGGGCGTGTAGCGCAATTCGGGGTCGCGGGTGAGATTTCCGGCAAGGATGACTTTGTTGAAGTTGGCCATGTGGCCCTCCGTGGTTGTGCGATTATTTCGCGGGTTTTGGTTCCGGCGCCAGCGTGAACAGCACGCGGAAGATTTCCTCGTCCAGCGCGAACTTGTGCCGCAACTGCGCGACAATCGCCGGCGTGCCGGTGAAAATGACGTTGGCGTAAAAGCCGGCGGTGTGCTTGTTGTCGGCGACGCGCATGAAATTTTTCTTGTCCATTTTCTGGACCGTCTCGACGGCGCCGCCCGCCGTCGTGATTTCCGCGGAAATCTTGTCGAGCGCGTCCTTGACGCCTTCTTCGCGTCCCACCAGGTTCAGGATGAACAGACCTTCGTATCGTTTCACTTTTTTTTCTTCGTTGTTGGCGTTGGAGTTCAAGCTTTAGCTTGTTTTCCGCCAATGCAAGCTAAAGCTTGAACTCCAACATCGCGCCCCATTCAGGGCTTTTTCTCTTCGTTCGCGGAGCCGTCCACGACTCCGTTAAACCGGTTCATTGCCATTTCCATTCCGTCGGCCAGCCAGCATTCCGCCTGGCCGGACGCCCGGACCAAAACTTTTTCCATCAGCGCCGCTTCGTCCGCGTTGAAACGCGCGAGCACGTAATCCGTGATTTCCCGCGCGCCGTCCGACCGGCCGATGCCGAGCCGCAGCCGCGCGAACTCGCGCGTGCCCAGATGCCGCTCGATGGACTCCAGCCCGTGATGGCCGCCGCTGCTGCCCCGCGCGCGCAGCCGGATTTCGCCCAGCGGCAAATCCGCGTCGTCCACCGCCACCAGCAGCCGTTTCAACGGCAACTGATAAAAATTCTTCAGCGCGCCGACCGCCTCGCCGCTCAAATTCATGAACGTCTGCGGCTGGCAGAGCAGGACGCGCCGGCCATCCTGTTCGTTGCGGGCGATTCGCGCGCCGAACCTGCGTTCGTTCTTCCAGTCCGCCTTCCAGCTTGCCGCCAGTTTTTCGACCAGCAAAAAACCGGCGTTGTGGCGCGTCTTGGCGTATTCCGCGCCCGGATTGCCCAAGCCCACGATGAGAAACACATTTTCCATTCGCGGGCAATAGTGGGACAGGCATCTTGCCTGTCAAGGCCGGGCTGGAAGCCCAACCCACTAAAATTATTTCTTTTTCTCCGCCGGTTTTTTTCCGGCAGCCTTGTCGGCGGCGGCAGGCGCTTTGGCGGCGCCGGCGGCGGGAGCCTTCTCCGCGCCTTTTTCCGCGCCCTTCGCGGCGGCTTTTTCGCCAGGTTTGGCGGCGCCCTTTTCGCCCTTCGCGGGGGCGGCGCCTTCCTCGCCTTCTTCCTTCTTCTCTTTGATCATTTCCACGTCGCCGGCGGCAACCGGGGCGGCCTCGGCAGTGGCGGCTGCTTCTTCTTCCGCGCGCGGCATGGCCACGGCGATGACCGGGATGTGCTTGTCGCCAATGAGTTCCACGCCGGCGGGCGCCTTAATTTCGCCGATGTGGATGGCCTTGCCGAGCTCAAGATGGCTCACGTCCACGACGATTTGTTCCGGCAAATCCTTGGGCAGGCAGCGGACCTTGAGCTTGAACAGGACGTGTTCTAGCACGCCGCCGCTGTTTTTCACGCCGGCGGCCTCGCCAACGGTTTCCACCGGCACATTGACGATGATTCGTTCGTTTTCAGCCACCTCGTGGAAATCCACGTGCAGCACCTTGCCGTCGAGCGGGTGGTGCTGGATTTCCTGCACAAGCGCAAGGCGTTTGGCGCGCGCGTCGCTTTCCACGGACAAATCCACGAGCAGATTTTCCGAGGCCGAACGGTGCATCAAATCCTCGAATTCCTTCGCGTTGACTTCGAGGTTCTGCGGCTTGGCCTGGCGGCCATAAATGACGGCGGGCACACGGCCCATTCCGCGCAATTTTTTCACTTCGCCCCGGCGCACCTGCGTGCGGGGATACGATTTTAACGGCACAGATTTCATGTTTCTAAAATTAAACTGTCGTTCGCGGCGCTAACTCGTGCGCCCGCCTTTGAATTCAAACAGCGAATTCACCGACGAATTGCTGTGAATCCGCTGGATGGCTTCACCCAAAAGTCCCGCCACCGACAGCGTGACAATCTTCACACCGTCAATGGACGGGCGTTGGACTGTATCAGTTGTAATCAGTTCGTCAATCACTGATTTTCGCAATCTTTCAATCCCCACGTCGCTCAATATGGCGTGGGAAACGCAGGCCAGCATCTTCTTCGCGCCTTTCTTTTTCAGCAGCGCCGCAGCCTGCGTCAGCGTGCCAGCCGTCTCCGTCAAATCATCCACCAGCAAAATGTTTTTGCCCTTGATTTCGCCGATGACGGCCATGGACTCGACTTCCGAGGCGCTTATGCGCCGCTTGGCCACGATGGCCAGCCCCGCCCCTAGCGTTTGCGAATACGCGTGCGCCATTTTCAATCCGCCGATGTCCGGGCTGACCACCACGAGGTCCGCCAGCTTCTTTCTCCGCAAATATTCATACATCACCGGCGCGGCGTAGAGATGATCCACCGGGATGTCAAAAAATCCCTGGATTTGCTGCGCGTGCAAATCCATCGTCAGGAGGCGGTTCGCGCCCGCCGCCACCAGGAGGTTCGCCACCAGCTTGGCCGTGATGGGCACCCGCGGCTGGTCCTTGCGGTCCTGCCGGGCGTAACCGTAAAACGGCATCACCGCCGTGATGCGCTTGGCGCTCGCACGCCGCAGCGCGTCAATCATGATGAACAGCTCCATCAGATTGTGGTTCGTCGGCGGCGACGTCGGCTGGATGATGAAGACGTCCTCGCCGCGCACGTTGTCCTCGATTTTCACGAACGTCTCGCCGTCGGGAAATGGCGTGATGTTGCACCGGCCCAGTTCAATGCCGATGGATTTGCAGATGGCCCGTGCCAAAGGCGCATTCGCTGTGCCGCTGAAAATTTTCACTTTGTTAATTCAGGTTGAAAAGAAAAACCGCCGCAACCGGCGGATGAATTTGTGGAATGACTGTAACAACGAACGGACTTGGCGCAAGCCGAAATTGGCCTTTGCAAATGGAGCGCGGACGGCTTGTCCGCGAGTTCGCAGTTTGCATCACGCTGACGAGCCGTCCGCGCTCCGTTTTTACCTGAAGCTCCCTTCGCAATAATTCGTGAAATTCGTGTCGGTGAGTTTATCTTGCGCCATGCGTTATCGGATTTTGGGCAAGACCGGCCTGCGCGTCTCCGTCATCGGCGCGGGCACATGGCAATTCGGCGGCGAATGGGGCCGCGATTTTTCACAGGCCGAGGCCGATGCCATCCTCGACGCGGCGGCGGATTGCGGCATCAACCTCGTTGATACCGCCGAATGCTACGGCCCGGACCACCTTTCGGAAAAGCTGGTCGGCGATTATCTGTCGCGGCATGACCGCTCGCGCTGGATCGTGGCGACCAAGTTCGGCCATCGCTTCAACAGCTTCCTAAACCGTGACGATGATTTTTCCGTGGACGGCGTGCGCACCCAGCTCGAAGCCTCGCTCAAGGCGCTGCGCGTCGGGACGATTGACCTGTATCAATTTCACTCCGGCTCGGACGAACTGTTTCGGAACGAAAAACTCTGGACAATGCTCGCGGAACAAAAGCGCGCGGGCAAAATCCGCCACCTCGGCGTTTCCATCATGCAAAAGGGCAGCGAGCTTCAGGCTCGCGAAGCCGCGAAGTCCGGCGCGGAAATCTTGCAGATTTTCTACAACCGCCTGGATCGCCGGCCGGAACAACTTTTCTTCCCGCACGCGCGGGAAAACAAGCTTGGCATTATTGGCCGTGTGCCGCTTGCCAGCGGATTGCTCACCGGCAAATACAAACAGGGCGCGATATTTCCGGCCAACGACGTGCGCTCAAAAATGGACGCGGAAAAAATGAAGAGCGACCTTGCCGAAGTCGAACGCCTGCAAAAAGAGGAAGTGCCCGCAGGCATCCCGATGGCGAAGTGGGCGATGGCGTGGTGCCTGCGCGACCCGCTTGTTTCCTCCGTGGTTTGCGGCTGCAAAAATCCAGAACAGGTCAGGGCGAACGCCGGCGCGGCGGAACTGGTGGCGGAATAATTTGGCGGGCGAGTTTCAATTTTGGTGGGCGAGCACGCTCGCGAGCCGGCGCGTCCGCAGCCTCACCCCGCCGAAATCACGCAGGGAAACCTCCACAAAAGGAGCGCGGGCGGCCCGCCCGCGAATTCAAAATCAAACACGACGACTACGCGGACGAGCCGTCCGCGCTCCAACCGCTCACAGCTTTTTGCAGAGGTTTCACAAGAATAATCTTCTTTCCCGTTTGTCCATTTACCATTTCAATGCAGCGACGTGCGATGAACATTCTGAAACCATCGGCAAAACCTTCCGGCTGGGGAAAATCTTTTCTGTTGCTGGCGCTGGCCGTGGCGTGCTTTCATGCGGCATACACTTCAATTCATTTTCCCGCCGCCGGACTTCTGATATTCGGCTATGCCTACGGGCTTGTCCGGCTGGCCGACCAGCCAACCGTCCGGCGCGCATTTTATTTCGGGCTGGCGACGGGATTTCTCTGCTGCGCGCCGCAACTGTTTTTCTTCTGGAACATCTTCAGCGCCGCCGCGATTGTGCTGTGGCTGGTGCTGGCGTTCTGGATCGGGCTGTTCGCGGCGATTGTCTGTGGCAGCATCTGGCGCTGGGGCAAAGTCAAGGCCGCGTGGCTGATTCCAATTGTCTGGACGGGCATCGAATACTTCCGCAGCGAACTCTACTACTTGAAATTTTCGTGGCTGAATGTTGGGTATGCGCTGCCTTCATTGTGTTGCAATTTAGGGATTGGAATGTATGGCATTGGTTTTCTAATTTTCGGCATTTTGGCAATAAATTGCTATCAGCCAAAAAAACAAACGCATCTTGAAATTACTTTAATTCTTTTTTTGTTGTGGGTTTTCGCAGAGCTCCTTCTTCCATCTCACGCTGAAACCAAATCGCGGCACATTCAAATTTCCATCGTCGGCGTCCAAATGGAATTCCCACCCGAAAACGTCATCCCCAAAATGCTGGACCAAGCCTTGGCCAAAAACACCAACGCGCCGATTTTCGTCTTGAGTGAATACACGCTTGACGGCCCGGTGCCGGATTCGCTGAAGAATTGGTGCCGCGAACATTCGCGTTTTCTGGTCGTCGGCGGCAAAGACCCGGTGGGTGCGGATAATTTTTACGACACCGCCTTCGTCATCGGCACGAACGGCGACATTGTTTTCAAGCAAGTCAAGAGCGTGCCAATCCAGTTTTTCAAGGACGGCCTGCCCGCGCCGGAACAGAAAGTCTGGGATTCGCCGTGGGGCAAAATCGGCATTTGCGTCTGCTACGATTTGAGCTACACCCGCGTGACGGACGAACTGGTGCGGCAGGGCGCGCAATTGCTCATTGTCCCGACGATGGACGTGGCGGACTGGGGCCGGCATCAGCACGAGATTCACTCGCGCGTCGCGCCCGTGCGCGCGGCGGAATACGGCCTGCCGATTTTCCGCGTCGCCAGTTCCGGCATTTCGCAGGCCGTGACCGGCGGAGGTTATGTCGTCGCGCAAACTTCCATGCCCGGCAGCGGCGAAATTTTCTCCGCGCAACTCCGGCTGCCGATGCGCGGCGCGCTTCCGTTGGACCGTTATCTCGCGCCGTTTTGTGTCGCGGTGACCGGCATCGTCACGGCTGTTTTATTGTTTCTGGCCTCGAAAGACAAACGCGCGAAGCCTAATCATTAGCATAGAGAGCTTGGAACAGACAATGGAAGCCGCAGGCCGGGTTCGACGGTTTTCACCACGCGCCTTCAGTCAGCAATGATGCGATGTTGCGCGCCAGGTCCTCCGCCAGCAGCGGCAACGACTGGCGCTCGGCGTCCGCCAAATCCGTCCCCACTTGGACGAGCGTGTAGCCGCTCACGTTTTTGTCGAGCAGCACCCCGCCAGTGGCGCGGTCGCGCACCGTGACATGGGCGGTAAGCCCCACCCGGTAATTCTCCGCCGTCGTGACATCCGTCCGCAAAAAGCTCACGCCCTCGCGGCGGTAGGTGGCGATGACGCCGGTGACGACGACATCGCCCGGGCCGCGAGTGGCGAGGCGATAGGTGCCGTCGGTCTGCAACCGCTCGCGCAACGCCTGCGTCACCGCGTCGCCCAGCCGCGGCTGCAGCGTCTGGTTGTTGAAGGGAACTATCTCGATGGA
>JBEKRA010000117.1:0-6851 GCA_049519195.1 Verrucomicrobiota bacterium | reverse complement strand
GCTGCCGGCTCGTTCCTTGCGGAACGTCCGGCTCCAGTTTTTTGCGGACGTGCGGCTGGGGCGGAGTCGCCAAATCGTTTTCGTTCGTTGGTTATGTCGTTTGCAGGATAAACGAGCCGGGGCCGTGCTGCGAGCCATAGCTCGCGGCCCCGGCGGTCGAATGGCCCGCGGTGTTGACCGCTGGCGGCCGTGCCCAATCAAATCCACGGAGTCCCGCCGCGCCCAACACAGACCGGCGGTGCTCATGCACCAGTGGGTTTGGTCTGTGACTCGTGGGGGCACGCACCAGCTCCTATCCGGACAGTTGGCACCAAGGCCAACGCCAGCCGCAGCACTGCCGCCCGTCCAAAAAATGACCGCCTGCTCCAACCCCAAATCCAGGCCACTTTGCGAAACCGCTGCCACACTCGATTTGGTTTTCTGTCCTTGATTTTCCGCGCATTAGGCGGTTTCATTCATTGCTTAAATTCGACAATCGCAAATCGCAAATTGACATGGCCTACAAAGACGTGACCCCGCCCGCGGGCGGAAAAATTACCATCGCGAACGGCAGGCTCACCGTGCCGCACAATCCCATTCTGCCGTTCATCCGCGGCGACGGCACCGGCCCGGACATCTGGGCCGCCAGCGTCCGCGTGTTCGACGCGGCGGTGCAAAAAGCCTACGGCGGCAAGCGCAAGATCGCCTGGTTCGAGGTTTTCGCCGGCGAGGAATCGTTCAAAAAATTCAACAACTGGCTGCCGGACGACACCGTGGAGGCGTTCAAGGAATTTCTCGTCGGCATCAAAGGCCCGCTCACCACGCCCGTCGGCGGCGGCATCCGCTCGCTCAACGTCGCGCTGCGCCAGATGCTCGACCTCTACGTCTGCCTGCGCCCCGTGCAATGGTTCACCGGCGTGCCGTCGCCCGTGAAACATCCCGAAAAGGTTAAGATGGTCATCTTCCGCGAAAACACCGAGGACATTTACGCCGGCATTGATTTCGAGGCTGGCAAGGAAGCGGCGCTGAAGACGATTGAATTTCTCAAGACCAACTTCCCGAAAGACTTTAAGAAAATCCGTTTCGGTGAAACGCCCGAACTCGTCGGCATCGGCATCAAGCCGGTGAGCAAAACCGGCACACAGCGCTTGTTCCGTTCCGCCGTGCAATACGCCATCACCAACAAGAGCAAGTCCGTGACGATTGTCCACAAGGGCAACATCATGAAATACACCGAGGGCGGCTTTCGCGACTGGAGCTACGAACTGGCAAAGAGCGAATTCGGCGCGGTGGAGATGGACGGTGGCCCGTGGTGCAAAATTCCCGACGGCAAATCCGGCGCCGGCATCGTCATCAAGGACGCCATCGCCGACATCACACTCCAGCAGGTGCTCACGCGCCCGACGGATTTCGACGTAATCGCCACGCTGAACCTGAACGGCGATTATTTGAGCGACGCGCTGGCCGCGCAGGTGGGCGGCATCGGCATTGCGCCCGGCGGCAACATCAATTACATCACCGGCCATGCCATTTTCGAGGCCACGCACGGCACCGCGCCCAAATACGCGAACAAGGACGTCGTGAACCCCGGCTCGGTCGTTCTCTCCGGCGAAATGATGCTGCGCTACTTGGGCTGGACCGAGGCGGCGGACTTGATTTTGAAAGGCCTGAACGGCGCGATTGGCAGCAAGCGCGTCACCTACGACTTCGCGCGGCAGATGACCGGCGCGACGGAAATCAAATGCTCGCAATTCGGTGACAATATCATCTCGCACATGTAATCTTTGGGAAATTGAGCAGCTCGACGGGCGGGCCAAAGCGGTTCGCCCGTCTTGCTTTTTGAGGTAGGGCGGTGCTGCCGCGCCGCCCAACAATCAGGGCAGAGCGGCAGCTCTGCCCTACCAAACAAACATTGATGACCTGGATCGAAGCCAGCCTGTTGTCGGCGTTGTTCCTCGGCGTGTATGACCTTTGCATCAAACACGCCATCCGGGACAACGCCGTGCTGCCGGTTTTATTTTTCAGCTCGCTGACGGGTGCAACGGTGTGGACGGCGCTGCTTCTGGTCCAGATGGCCCAACCGGCGCTGCTGCCCGCGTCGCTGCTCACCGACCACCTGACCGTGGTGCAACATCTGCAATTGCTCCTGAAATCCGCCATCGTCGCGGCGTCGTGGATTTTCACCTATTTCGGCCTGAAACACCTGCCGCTCTCGCTCGCGTCGCCCATCCGCGCGACCTCGCCGTTGTGGACGCTGGCGGGCGCGCTGCTGATTCTAGGCGAGCGACCAACCTCAATGGAATTGCTCGGCGTCGTCACCACGCTGGTGGCGTTCTTCGGCCTCTCGCTCGCTGGCCGGCAGGAAGGTGTGCATTTTCATCGCGACAAATGGGTCTGGTTTCTGGTCGCCGGCACCGTGCTGGGCGGCACCAGTTCGCTTTACGACAAATACCTGCTGGGCCGCGCGCATTTCAGCGTGCCGACGGTGCAATGCTGGTTTTCAATTTATCTGGTGGTGCTGTTTGCGCCGTTCGCCCTCAGCTGGCAGCGGCGCTGGTGGAAGCGCAACGTGTTCCACTGGCGCTGGACCATTCCGGCCATCGCGCTGTCGTTGCTGGTGGCGGACTACATTTATTTCTGGGCGCTGCGGCAGCCGGGGTCGCTGGTGTCCGTCGTCATGAGTTTGCGGCGCGGCAACACGCTGGTGGCGTTCGCGGGCGGGCTGCTGCTGTTCGGCGAGCGGAGCAACTGGCAGAAAATCCTCGCCGTCCTCGGCATCCTGCTTGGCATCGCGCTCACCGTGATGGGCTAGAGGTTTGCGGCTGCGGTGGGACAGTGGACGCCTTAAACGGCAAATTATCATCCGAATGCACACGGTTTCCCACCGGGTCCACGATCGTGGCCGTCACAAAAACCATCAGGTGATTCTCCACCGAAATTTCCGTCTGGCTGCGAAACAGCCGGCCGATCAGCGGTAAATCGCCCAGCAACGGCACCTTGTCCTTGTTGGTTTGAACGGCCGAAGTAACCGATCCACCCAAAACCAGCGTCTGATTATCCCACAGGTTGGCAACGGTGGATATTTTTTGAGTGCGGAATTTGGGGAGCGGCACCGGCACGGTTTGTTTTTTTCCGTTGATGTAAACTGTGACGGAATTGGTTGGTTTGTCGTATCCCAGAAATTCAGTCACAGAAGCCGTTGTCGTCAGATTGATGGTGTATCCGTCAGAAAGAACGTAAGGGACGACATCAAAAACCGGCCCGCACTCGACTTGTTTTGTCAGGAACAAATCGTTGCTTGAAACGCCCGGCGGTTTAAGCGCCAGCGGGTTGATGTTGGTGAGGACAGTTTGAATTACCGTCGCGCGCATCTGGGTTTGTCGTCCGCTGATGGTGACCGCTTCCGGCTCGGCCAGAATCGTTGTTCTCGGTCTTGATTCGAGCGCATGGAGCGTCACCCGGAAGTTTGGATCGGTCAGGATGCCAGTGACGGTGGCGGGCGCCGGGACAGTGTTGCGCAGACCATTGGTGAGTTGCTGGTTAGTGGCCGAGGCAGCTATCACGCTCGTCGCGTTGTTACCGGGAAAACTGCCGGACGGATTGGCCGCCGAAACCGGCACAGCGGGCGAAGGTGCGCCGCGGCCATTGGCGACGACCGGGCCGTTGGAGAAACTGCCGAGATACCAGTCAAAACCGCGCGCCGGGTTGTTGTCCTGTTCCACTTCAATGAACCTTGCCTTGATGTGAATCTGCGACGGGGCTTGATTCATGGTCTGAACGACGCGTTCAATCGAGTCCAACTCCGATGCCGTGGCCTTTACGAACAACAAACCTAGCTTGTCGCCATAGGCAACACTTCTGCCGGGCGCAGTCAAATCCACACCCAATTTTCTAAAAAGGCTTTGAGCCATCGTTACAACATCGTTGGTTTGCAGTCCTTGAACGCCGCGCAAACTAGAAGCGAAAGCGTTTGTATCCACCTTGAACACCCTCATTTCAAGTTTAGGCGGTTCCGGCCCAGGCAGTTTGGGTGAAATGACCACCGCGTAATCTTCAATGGAGTATTTGATCGGGCGATCCGCTGCCAGCATCACCGCGTCCAGCGTGTCGCGCAGCGAGGCGTCCTTCATTACCAGCTTGACTTTGATGTTGTTGGGATCCACGGCTTCGGGAGCGGTGCCAGCGGCTTTCTTTTCAGAAAGGCCAGTGGTTGGATTAATCAGGTTCGGAGCGCCAGCGGTCATGCTGGCTGACTCGCTCGGATTGTATACAAAGTTAATGCCCTTCTTATCCGGATCGAGCAGTCTGGATTGTTCGGCCAGATAACGGATGGCTTCACCCAATGGCAGGCTGTTCGACCACGAAATTGATTCGAGGCGGAGGTTGTTCAGTTTGCGGTAAATGGCTTCGCGGGCGGGAGAGGTGTGAATGTCACCAGAGTTAGTTCGGTTTACATTCCAAGCTGTATAAACAACTATTGGGCCATCCGACTTTTGCGCAAGGCGCGCGTGCTCAACCAGGCTGAGATAATATTTAGCGCCTTGATTATCCAAATTCAAAGCGAGTGCAGCTTTGAATTTGGTTTCGGACTCCTCGAATTTGCCCATTTCATAAAGCAGTTTGCCGTCTTGAACCAGCTTGGCGGATTCGGCTGCATTTGTGGTTAAGGTTGGAATACCAATCTTGTCTGGAACGACCATTCGGTTGATTCGGTTTGCGCCTTGCCCCGCCGTGGTGACAGGTTCCGGCTCGGCCAGGTTTTCAACTCCTCTGCGTTGTTCGAGCGCGTGAACCTGTGCTTGAATATTTGTGTCCGACAGAATTCTCGTGACCGCATTTGTATTAATGTCAGATGCGCTCGCTTTATTTGTCGAATTGGACGCCGAAGCCGTTGGTTCATTCGTCTGTTCCGGTGCTTGGCCCATCGGCAATGCGACGGCGCTGAAGGCGAGAATTCCCAAAATCGAAACGACGGTCAGCCCGGCCTTTCGCGGCGCGGTGAAATTGATCAATCGCTCAATCCGCTGACGCAACGCGCTGCGCGATTCCAGAATGCCGACCAGACCCAGGCTCGCCAGCGGACGATGAAACGCGAGCTTGGCCACTTCCAGCAGCGTCGGCGCGTAAATCTCCGCGTCGTCGCGCAGCGCCAGCATCACGGCGTCGTCCACCGCCTCCTCGCGCACGCGGCGGATGCGCGCGTTGGCCAGCCAGAGCAGCGGATGCCACCAATAGACAATTTGCAGCAGCGCCTGCGCGCAGTTCACCCAAACGTCGCCGCGCCGGAGATGAATCGCCTCGTGCAGCAGCACCGCGCGCAATTGTCCGGCGGAAAGCCTTTCCACCAGCGATTGCGGCAGCAAAATGACCGGCCGGAACAACCCGCAAACCGCCGGCGACATTGAATCCTCCGTCAATTTCAGCCGGATGCTCGGACGCAACCGCGTCACACGTCGCGCTTCGTCCAGAACGGGAATCATTTTCTCCGAAGTTTTTGCGCGCCGCACTTTTTGATTGATTTGCCACCAGCGAACCAGCAGCCACGCCAGCAATCCCGCGCTGATGACGCCGGCCGCGGCCAATGCCCACGCCGCAAACGACATGGCCGGTGCTCTCGGCGGCGGAATGACGGGCGGCGGCGGCAGCGGAAAATTTGGCGCCATTTGTTCTCCGTAACTGACCGTGAACGATACTGGCGGCGCTTTGGCCGGTGGCGGAACGGAAGGATGAATCCACCAGGTCGGGCTGGTCGGCAGCGCGAGTGACGGCGGCAGGAGTAATTTCACGAGAACGATCAGCCAGAGCGCATAACGAATCGCAGCGCGAATTTTCCGGCGCAGCGCAAACTCCAGGACAAAAATGATTGCGATGAGCAGGCTCGATTGCCAAAGCACCGGCCAGGCGAACTTCAGGAATTGATCGCCGGAATGATTCAGGGTTTCGATGAAGGTGGTCACAAATTGCCTTTCCAATGGGGGATTATTTCTTCGCCGATTTTTTCCTGGCTTTGATCAAGGATTCCAGCCGGGTGAGTTCCTCCGTGCTCAAATCGCGGCTTTCGATGAGGCATTGCAACATCGGCGTGAGCGCGCCGTCGAACGCGTGTTTCAGCGCGTAAAGCAATTCGCCGCGCTGCGCCTGCGCCTGCGTCACGAGAGAGCGGTAAAGGGTCTGGTTGCGGATTTTTTCGGCGGCCAGCAGCTTTTTGGCGGCCATCCTGTCCAACAGCGTGCGCACGGTCGAGTAGGTCCAACCGGTCTTCTTGAGAAGCTTTCGCTGGATGACCGGCGCATCGCAGGGCTCGTTGTCCCAAACGGCCTTGATGACCGTCCATTCCGATTCCGTCAGTTCAATGGGTGGCTTGTGCATGGCGCGACTATGCTTGACATTTGTAGAGATGTCAAGCGCAATCTTTACAATTGTAAATTCATGGCCAAAATCGTGTTTCCTTCGAGCTGAACGCGTCGGAAAGAATGATGGGAACGGTTGATTTTACCCGGTTTCAAACTGGCCAATTACGACGGCGCACAGGACAATTGTCAGCTTCGTTCGCGTGGTCATTGCCGAATCATGTTTCGCCCGTCTACCGATGGCTAGTCAAAATTATTGGCGCGGGTTTTTTCCAAAAGTGGCGGCCAAAACAAACAATAAAAGCATCGTGCCCAGCACGCATATGATGGCCGCGCCGGTCGGGAAATCAAATTGGTAGGCAACATACAATCCGATGACGCTGGCCAATGTCGCCGTTGTCCAGCCGATGATCAGCAACGAACTTAATTTCCGCGCGAGAAAATTGGCGCAGACCGCCGGAACGACGAGGTATGAAAATACCAACAGCACGCCGCCGATCTGCACGAAGCTGGTCACCACCA
>JBEKRA010000116.1:0-6911 GCA_049519195.1 Verrucomicrobiota bacterium | reverse complement strand
CCGGTTTTGGCACGTTGTCGAATTCCCTTCCGCAAATAATAATAATTTGCGGATTAGACTCGCTTGCTTCCCAAATAAAATTGGTTTTGATCCAAAAGCCTGAATTCCACCCATGAAGAATTATGCCGCGTTTTTTGTCGTCAGAAAGTTTGAAAAAATCGAAGTTGAGATTATTTGTTTCGGCATTTCTCAAAGCCTCTATTTGCCAGTGGCATTCAACACGCATGAGATTGTTTCCGTAGAGTCTTCCCGTTGAAGCCAGATTCGGCAGAACGATAAGTGCAAGGGCAAACAGCAACACCAAGCCCGCCACAAATCCGGGTCTGATTTGCCACTGCGATTTGTTCATACAATAATTTTCACGCCGTCAGCGCTGCGTCCCAATCCTTCCAGACCGGCTCGTAGCCAAGCTTGCGGATCAGGTCTGCCACTTCGCCCGCAGAACGTTCGTCGGCAATGTTGAATTGTCCCGTCGCATTTGTCGCCCGGTTCGGCTGCGGCGCCCATTCGCTGGCGCCGGAGGCCAATTCCACGATTTTGCCGCGCACGGTTTGATGCAACTTTTCCTTGCCCGCGCCAGTGTAGCCGCCCGGTTCGGTGTGGCTGCCCGCGCTCATCAGCGTCACGCCCAGCGGCACCAGCCCGTCGCGCAGCTTCGGCGATTCGCGGGTCGAGAGCACGATGCCCACGTCCGGAAACATGATGCGCAGCGCGCAGACGAGTTGCGCCAGTTCGCGGTCGGTGATGTGCGTGAGCGGCTGGAACTCGCCGGCGCACGGACGCAGCCGCACCGTGGAAATGGTCAGCGCCGCCTTCCAGCAATTCCGCAGCAGATAATCCGCGTGCGCCGCCGCGCAAATCGCCTCGTAACGCCAGTCCGCCAGTCCGTAAAGCGGGCTGATGCCGAGCCGGCGGAATCCGGCGGCGTAGGCGCGCTCCGGCGTTTCGAGCCGCCAGTCGAAGTTTCGCTTCGGCCCGGCGGTGTGCATGTCCGCATAAACCTTGCGGTCGTAAGTTTCCTGATAAACGGTCAATCCGTCCGCGCCCGCCGCGACCAGCGGAAGATAATCCGCCGTTTCCATCGGCCCGACTTCGAGCGAGATTCCCGGCCAGTCGGCGTGCAGCGCGGCGATGCAGTCGCGCAGGTAATTGTTCGAGACAAATTTCGGGTGTTCGCCCGCAACGAGCAGGATGTTGCGGAAGCCCTGTTTTTTCAGCTCGCGCGCCTCCTGCCGCACTTCGTCCAGCGACAGCGTGACGCGCAGAATCGGGTTGTCGCGTGAAAAACCGCAATAGGAGCAGTTGTTGACGCACTCGTTGGAAAGATAGAGCGGCGCGAACAGCCGGATGACCTTGCCGAACCGCTGCTTGGTCATCGCGTGCGACCGCCGGCCCATGTGCTCCAGAAATTCCGAAGCCGCCGGCGAAATCAGGTTGGCGAAATCAGCCAGCGACAATTTCGATTTCGCCATGCTTTCGCGAACCGAATGGCTGCCGGCATCCAGCGACCGCTTCACCAGCGACGGGAACGGCAACGAATTGAATTCAGCGACAAAACTCACGCTGGCAATTTACCAGAATGGCGGGCAAAGTCGAGGCGGCTATGGGGTGGAACAGGCGTCCCGCCTGTTGTTTCGGGCGTCGCGCCCGAAACCGTAATGTGAGGCGCAATTCACCGACCATAAAAACGATGCTTGGCGATCTTCGACCTCCGGCGAAATTCGGCGCGCCGCGGAATCAGACAGGCGTGACGCGCGTGCCACCAGGCAGCCCAAGTTGGGCCGCCGCCAAATTTCAGAGTTGAATTCCACCGGCGTTTTCGTGGATGGTCATGGGTGTGAAACTCGGCCTTGGTCTTTACCGCCACCAGCTCAACGCGGAGCATTACCGCTTTGCGAAGCAATGCGGCTGCACGCATCTCGTCATCCATCTCGTGGATTATTTCCGCTCGTCCAGCAGCAACCAGCCCGGCCCGTCCTCCGTAGCACTGCGGAGGGTGGACGACCAGCCCGTTGGCGACGACTCCGGCTGGGGTCTTGCCGGTGATCCGGACCGGCTCTGGACGTTCGAGGAACTGGCCGCCATCAAAAAAGAAATCAACGCCCACGGCCTCGAACTGGAAGCGATTGAAAATTTCGACCCGGCGCACTGGCACGACGTGTTGCTCGACGGCCCGAAGAAACCGGCTCAAATCGAAAATCTCAAAACCATCATCCGCAATGTCGGCAAGGCGGGCATTCCCATTTTGGGTTATAATTTTTCAATCGCCGGCGTCGCGGGCCGGGTGAAGGGAAAATTCGCGCGCGGCGATGCCGAGGCCGTCGGCATGGACGGCCCGCCCGACAAACCGCTGCCCAACGGGATGGTCTGGAACATGGTTTATGACAAAAACGCCGCGCCGGGAAATGCGCCTTCCGCCACGACGGAGCAGCTTTGGTTGCGGCTGAAATTTTTCCTGGATGAACTGGTTCCCGTTGCCGAGGAAGCCGGCGTCACATTGGCCGCGCATCCCGACGATCCGCCGCTGCCGTTTGTCCGCGCGCAACCGCGCCTCGTCTGGAAACCGCAGCTTTATCAAAAGCTGATTGACCTGAAACCCAGTCCGCGCAACGCGCTGGAATTTTGCGTCGGCACCATTGCCGAGATGCAGGACGGCGATGTTTATGGGGCCGTGGACACTTACAGCCGCCAGAACAAACTTGCCTATGTCCATCTCCGCAACATCCGCGGCAAAGTGCCATTCTACAAGGAAACCTTCATTGACGATGGCGACGTGGACGTGTTGCGCGTGCTGCGGATTCTGCGGAAAAATAATTTCACCGGTGTCATCATTCCCGACCATGCGCCGCAGATGAGCTGCGCCGCGCCATGGCACGCGGGCATGGCCTACGCGCTCGGCTTTCTGCGCGCCGGGCTGAAAACGCTGGAGCGGGACTGAACAATTTTCCATTGCGAACGCCCGCCGTTCGTGAACACTTCTTCCGTTGATGGCTAAAAAACAATCCAAGCCGCCGGTCGCCGCTATGATTCTCGGCGTCGGCTCGTTTGCCCACAGCATCGGCAAGGCGCTCGCCGACGCGGGCGCGAATGTCTCGACCTATCTCACGCGCAATTACGGCCACTTTCCGCCCACGCTCGCCGGGAGGACTTTTTCGCGCGAGGCGTTTCCGAGTCCGGTGCCGCTGATTCGCGAGAAGAAAACGGACGTCGTCATCCCGCAGTCCATTGACTGGGCGACGCAGCCGTGGGCGGAAGATTTGATCAAATCCGGCGTCGGCATTTTCAGTCCGGTTGGCGGGGCGATGCGGATTGAGCGCGAACGCGACTTTGCGCGCGAGTTGTGCGCGCAGTTCAAGATTCCGTTCCCGAAATCGTTCGTGGCGTCGAACCGCATCGAGGCGGAAAAGATTCTTGAAAAAAATCCGCAGCCGTTCGTCATCAAAAATCCGCTCTGCTCGCCGACAAGCCCAATCCACACGATTTTGTGCGAGACAGTCGCCGACACGCGGGCGTGGCTGCGGCATGTGAATTATGCCGAGGGCGTTTTCCTGCAGGAATATCTTGGCCGCGCCGAGGCCGGCCACATTGCGCTGATCAGCGGCGGCGAGATTCATTCGCTCGTCACGAACCAGGAATACAAATACGCCTTCAACGGCAACCTTGGCATCGTTGCCGGCGCGCCGCTCGGCGGCCTAGTCGAGCGCGATGAGAACGACAAATACGGTCTGGCGCGCGAATTGTTGCATCCCCTGCTGCCGTGGTTTCGGGAAGTGAATTACCACGGCCCAATTCAGGTGACGGCCATAAAAGTGGGAGGGGTCTCCAAGCTGGGAGCGCTGGCGTTTCGCCGGCGTGTTGGCAAGGAACTGGCCGGCAAGATGCCGGCGCTCCCAGGTCAATGGCACGTCATCGAATACAACATCCGCATCGGCGTCACGTCCGGCCCGATGATTCTGCGGATGCTGAAAAATCCGGCGGAAGTGGTTTTGCGAACCGCGCGAAATGAAAATTTACAACTGGAGTTCAACGACAAGTTAAATTTCGGTTGCTCGCTTACGCTGGCGGGCTATGGCTATCCGTTCACGCAGGTGCGCGGGCCGCATCTGCCGTTGGAAGTGGACGGAAAATTCGATTGCGATGTCTGGTGGAACGAGGTTGCTCGCGGCGCGGACGGAAATTTGATCGCCACCGGCCACCGCATCGCCGATGTGATTGCGCTCGCGCCGAAACTGGACGCGGCGATTGCCCGGGCTTACGCGAACATCCGCAAGCTCCGCGTCGTGGGCAGCTATTTCCGAACGGATGTCGGCCAAAGCCTGTGGCCACCGGGAAATGTGTAAATTCAAACGAAGGATAAATTGTGAAATGGACAATTATTAGTTTGAATTTGGTCGCAGCAATTATTTTTGTATTTTTCGGCTCAATGGCTGTTTCAATTCATCGTGTTCATAGTTATAGCGTGTATCGGGAATTTGTCGCGCGAGGTGTGATTGATGAGCAAAAGGCAAATGCACTGGCACAGTCCAGCGACCGCTATGATGTTGTAAAACGAATGCAGCAAATTGGGAATGCTGAAAGTTGGTTTGGTGAAATTTCAAATTCTGCGGCAATTGTTTGTTTGCTTAATGCGACGGCGATTTATTTTTTAACCAGAAAAAAGTCCATTAAATCAATTTGATGAATTTGAGTTCTGAAAATTTTCCGCAGCGACCGGCGTGGACCGAGATTGACCTCGGCAAGCTGCGCCGCAATCTGCAACTGATCCGCCGCGACCTGCCGCGCCATGTGAAATTGCTCGCCGTGGTCAAGGACGAGGCATACGGCCACGGTGCGCTCGACGTGGCGCGCATCGCACTGGAGGAAGGCGCTTGGGGCTTCGGTTTGAGCACGCTCGAAGAGGCGATGGCCTTGCGCGACGCCGGTATCAAGGCGCCGCTGCTGCTGCTCGGCGAACGGCAGGAGACCGAACTCGAATGGTGCGTGGCGCATGACCTGACGGTTTGCGTCAATGAGCCGCACGCCGTCCGCAAACTGGCGAAGCTCGCGGCGGACTTCAACAAGCAGGTTCCGGTTCACGTCAAAATCCACACCGGGATGAGCCGCTACGGCGTTCGCTGGGACGAGGCATTACCGCTCATCGAAAAGATTCTCGCCGAGAAATCTTTGACGCTGGAAGGCGTAATGACGCATTTCGCACAGTCGGACGAGACGGACAAGACCTTCGCCAATCTCCAGTTCGCGCGCTTCAAGGAGGTTTTGGACGCGCTGGAGCGGAAGAAAATTCCCGTGAAGTTGCGCCATGCCTGCAACAGCGGCGGTTTTCTGGATTTGCCGCAGGCGCATCTGGACATGGTGCGGCCGGGCATTTTGATTTACGGCGTTTTCCCGTCGCAGGTCTGCCGGCAGATTCCCGGCATCGAGCCGGTGATGTCGGTGAAGGCGCGCATCGCGGCGATCCAGAAAATGAAGCCGGGCGAAGTCGTCGGCTACGGGATGCGCTACACCGCGAAGACGGAACGGCGCATCGCCATTCTGCCCATCGGCTACGGCGACGGTTTTCCGCGCGTGCGCAACGAGGGCGGCGCGCTCATCCACGGCAAGCGCGCGCCGCTCATCGGCGGCATCGCGATGGATGCGCTGATGGTGGACATCACGGACATTCCCGAGGCGCAAATGTGGGACGAAGCGGTCATCATGGGCAAACAGGGCAATGACGAAATCACCGTGCGCGACATTGCCAAGCTGAAAAATTCCGTGACCTACGACGTGCTGACGAACTGGCGGCTGCGGCTGCGGAGAAAATCGGTGAATGGAAAATCTATGTCGGTGAAAAGCGAAATTGAAACCGTCGGAAGAAATTGAAATGCCGATGAAGTTTGAACTCGAACCACATAATCGAAACGTTCCCGAGAACGAGTTGCTTGCGGATCTCAAACGCGTAGCTGAAGAACTTCGCAAGACCAGCGTTACAGTTGATGAATACAACGAACGTGGCCGCTTTCACGCCACAACATTAATTCGCCGGTTCAAACGTCCCTGGCTCAAAGTATTGGAATTGGCTGGTCTTTCCAAAACGCGCAACCTTCATATTTCCAATGAAGAACTTTTCGATAATCTCGTTGATGTTTGGCGGACGCTTGGCAGACAGCCGAAATATAGTGACCTTACTTCCCAAACCTCAAAATATTCTTCTGGCACTTACGAATACCGCTTTGGAACTTGGAGAAAAGCACTTGAAGCTTTTGTCGTTTGGGCAAATGAGGGCGTAGCACAACCAGTCGAGGCTTCGTTGCAGAAAATGGTTTCCGGTCATCGCACGACGCGGAACATCAATTACCGGCTCAAGTTTCTTGTCCTACGCCGAGATAATTTCAAATGTAAAATTACAGGTCGCTCTCCAGCCACAGACCCAAATGTGATTCTTGAAGTTGATCATATTGTAGCTTGGGACAAAGGCGGCGAAACAGTTATTGAAAACCTTCAAACACTCGCCAAAGAAATTAACATCGGGAAAAGCAATCTCGATATGTATCAAACATGAAACTCCTTTTCTCCGAACAAAATTCCGACTACGAGCACTACCAGTTTCCGTATGCCGTCTGGGCCGTGCCGGAGGGCGGCGAAACGCCGTCGGACATTTTCAACGCGGGCTTCCTGCCGTCGTCGCGCAATTTGGATCGTTTTTATCTCTGCCGCCAGGTGCGCGTGAACCTTGCGAAGTTCAAGCCGTCGTCCGAGAACCGCCGGATTTTGCGCAAGGGCGGCGGCATCGAGGCAAAGCTCGTGCCGCGCGACAAATACAATTACTCGCCGGAGCGCCGCCAGTTTTTCAAGACCTACGCCGACATCAAATTCGGCAAGGACGTGATGACGTTCGAGCGGCTCGACGCGCTATTCGCCTCGCCCATCAT
>JBEKRA010000115.1:0-6914 GCA_049519195.1 Verrucomicrobiota bacterium | reverse complement strand
TGCCGCGAAGAATAAACGAATGATTTTTAATTGAACAACGAAATCACTTGTCCCGCCACCGCAGCAGCCGCAGTGCGTTGCCAATCACGATCAAATCAGAACAGCCCATCGCCGCCGCGCAGAAAATCGGGCTGATGAAACCCAGCGCGGCCAGCGGCACGCCGAGCGCGTTGTAGAAAAACGCCCAGAACAAATTTTGTTTGATCGTCCGCAACGTCGCGCGCGCCAGGCCGAGCGCCTCCGGCACCGCCTCGATTTCCGATTTCAGCAAAATGATGTCCGCCGCCTCGCGCGCCACGTCGCTGGCGCGACTCACGGCGATGCCGAGGTCGGCCTGCGTGAGCGCCGGCGCGTCGTTGATGCCGTCGCCGACGAATGCCACGCGCATGGTGGCACAGGCATCTTGCCTGTGTGTTTCTGGTTTGGAATACACAGGCGAGATGCCTGTGCCACTGCCGCATTGAAGTTTTTTCACGAACTCCGCCTTCTGCTCCGGCCGCACCTCGGCAAAAACATTTTCGACCGCGATGCCGACCTGCCGGGCGATGCTCGCGGCGGTCAATGAATTGTCGCCGGTGACGAGAAAAATTTTCAGGCCCTGCCGCTGGAGATGTTCAACGATTTGTCTGGCGTTCGGTTTCACCGCGTCGCGCACGGCAAACAAGCCGAGCAGATTATTTTCCGAAGCCAGGCCGGCAATCGTCGCGCCTTGGCCCGACCATTCGGCAATGAATTTTTCTCCCGCCGCCAGATTCACGCCGCACTCGCGCAGCCAGCGGAGCGAGCCGAGGCGCGCTTTTCCGATTGGATGTTGAGTGTTGAATGTTGAATGTTGAATGTTCGCCTCAACGCCAGCGCCGCGAATTTCTTTCCAGTCCGAAAGCCCGATTTTCTCCGCCGAAATTTTGGCGATGGCCCGGCTGATGGGATGGGTCGAAGAACGCGCCAGCGAAGCGGCGAGTGCGGAATCAGGTTGGAGTTCACGCTTCAGCGTGTCCCCAAACAAGCTGAAGCTTGAACTCCAACTTGCCGCCACTTCCGGTTTCCCAGTCGTCAGCGTTCCGGTCTTGTCAAAAATCACCGCCGTGACCTGGCCGGCTTTTTCCAGCGCCACGCCGTCGCGGATCAAAATGCCGCGGCGGGCTGCGGCGTTGGCGCCCGCCATGATTGCCGCCGGCGTGGCCAGACCCATCGCGCACGGGCAGGCGACAATCAAGACCGCAGCGGCAATCATCAATGCCGTTCCCGCGCCAATCGGCAAATGCGTGTGCCAGAGAAATCGCGCCAGCCAGTCGTGAACGTGGTTCGCCGATGCCGGCGCGAGACCCCACCAAAGCGCGGCGGCAATTGCTGTCGCGACGACAATCGGCACAAACACGCTGCTCACGCGGTCGCCGAGCCGCTGGATGTCGGCGCGGCTGGTCTGGGCGCGCTGGACGGCGGCGATGATGTGCGCGAGCGCGGTGGTTTCGCCGGTGGCAGTCACGCGCATGACGAGGCGACCGTTCAGATTCACCGTGCCGGCAAAAAGTTCGCTGCCGGATTTTTTGTCGGCGGGAACAGATTCGCCGGTGAGCATCGCCTCGTCCACGGCGGAATTGCCTTCAACCACGACACCGTCCACCGGCACGCGGTCACCGGGTTTGAGAATGACGCCGTCGCCAATTTTCAATTCGGAAACGGGAATTTCAACCTCGTTTGCAGCAGCCGGCGTGAGGAGGCTCTGATCGGGCGCGAATGTCGAATGTCGAATGTCGAATTCAATTGGAGCCTCCTCACGTCGGCTGCTGCTTGTTACGACAATTCTTCGCGCTGTTTGCGGCGCAAGATTCAGCAGCGATTTCAAAGCGCCACCCGCCTTGTCGCTCACGCGGGCTTCGAGCCAGTGGCCAAGGCTGATGAGCGTGATAATCGCCGCGGCTTCCATGAAATAAAGATGCCCGCCAGCGCCTGCGAGCAACGCCCAGGCGCTGTAGCCGAACGCGGTCGTCGAGCCGAGCGCGACAAGTGTGTCCATGTTTGAAGCGCCGATTTTGATCTGCCGCCACGCGCCGCGATAAAATTGCGCGCCGCAAAAAATCTGCACGACGCCCGCGAGCGCGAACGAAAGCCATTGGAACCACTGCATCATGGCGAGGCCGAAAATCCATTCGCCAATCATCAGCGCGGCGGTGACCGCGACGCCCAGCCACAGATTGAGTTGCCAGTTGTTATGCTTGGATTCCGCGCAAGTGCAGCTCGCGCCGCAGGCAGCCGCTTGAATTTCCTTCGCCTCATAACCCGCTTGTTTGACGGCATCAATGATGGCGGGAACATTTTGAGGCTCGCCGGTGTTCCAGCGCACCGCCGCGCTTTTGTTTTGGAGCGAAACCGTCGCGCTACGAACGCCGGAGACGGATTGAATGGCCTCGGTGACGTGCCGCGCGCAATTGGCGCAGGTCATGCCGCTGACCAGCAATGTCGTCGCGGCGGAATTATGCCGGGCATCCGATTCGGCTGTGTGTGGCGTTTGCATTTGCGCGCTTGAACACTTTATCGCGGGCAGAGGCCTTCGTCGAATTTTGTTTGGGTCGCCACCGAAGCCGGGGGAATAGCATCCCAAGCGAGTTGCTAGCAAAATATCGCATGAAAATGATCCTTAACCAGGAAACCTTGGCCGCAAAACTGGACGTGAACTTGGGAACGCTCAAAAATTGGGAGCGTTGCCGAACCAAACCTGGCAGACAATTTTGGTCAAAGATTCGAGAATTGGGCAAGGCGTGTGATTAGCTTGGAGAAATGGCCGGCCACGCGCCGCGCACACTGCCGAAGTGACGGCGGAGCAACGCAAATCCCGGCGCGGCCGGATCGGGAATCACGGCTTGACCATTGGCGTCCAAGTAAAGGCATCCGATTTCATCCGAAGGAAGCTTCAGAAAAAGGGTGTTTGCTTCGGCTACCGCTGCAAGCCACTGAAGTTTGCATTCCACCAAATCCACCGGTTCGCGCAACAACAGCGTCTTCAAACGGACGGCGGGGTAATGGGCGAGGCGTTGCGCCTCTTCAATCAAAAATTGCGGAGTGAAACCGACATCTTTGCCGCAGGCCGCCCAAGCCAGCGCGCCCAAGCCCAAGACATTCCGGTGCAGGAACAGGACATCCAGATAGTCGCGCAGTTCACCGCGCCCGGCCAATGCCAACAACTTGTTGGTTGCACCATCGAGCGGATGCAGCACAAAACCCAGATCGACATCGGGTTGCACCGGAAAAAAACGGAATGCGGAATCATACACCCATTCCACCTTGGTCGAACGCCCGTCCTTGGAAACCGTTGCCCGCTGTAACGTCTCCTGAATTTCGGCCCATTCCAGCACATAGCCGTTCTGTTGCAACACGGCGGCATCCTGCGCCGCAGCCAGCTTGAGGCTCTGAACCGTGTCGTGAAAGACATCAATATCTTGTGACTGGCGATGCGAATCCTCCCGACGCAAAAAAACGGTCGCTCCGGCCACATAGCTCTCGGGATTGCGATTGGCCGCCAGCAAACGCAGAACGTTCTTTTCGAAATCTCCTAGCGGCATAACTCGGCAGCGATAAAAAATCCGCGCCGCCCGCCGTCCGCGCGCAGGCGTTCGCAAATGTAAGGGACTTCCTCCGCAACGATTTCAGCGTCGGGTCGCATAAACCAGAAGCAACGGGCATGAAATTCCCGGAACGCCTGTTGTGCCAGGGCGAGTTTCTCCGCCGGACGCGGCGTTTGGTTCTGGATGACCGAATCGTTCATGCTGATTCAATAGCTCAAATTGACGCTGTCGGCAACCATTGAAAACACGCCAGATCGGTGAAATAGGCGCTGGCAGGTGTCAGCTTTGTTCAATTGACAAACTCACCGGCTCAAGGCTCCTAAAATTCGGGGGCTATCGAAAGAAAAAGTGTGAGCCGATCCTTGCCTTTTGGAATCAGTAATGACTCTAATTATTAGAATTAGAATATCTGGCGGAAGGGGTGGGATTCGAACCCACGTTAGGATTGCTCCTAAGCCTGATTTCGAGTCAGGTGCCTTCAACCACTCAGCCACCCTTCCATTTTATTATCAACAGCTTGCAACTAATCACCGCAATCAGTTTTGCCATTGAACCCCGCCTTTGAAACCCTCAACAATCAAAAACATGCAAAACCACTGCTCCAGCATCAAGGAAACCATTGATTTCATTGTGGGGCAGAATTCGAATAAAGCAAGGCAATAAGCACGCCCCGCAGTCGGCCTGCCAAGGATGCGCTTCACCAATTTGCGCAGCAATTTGTCCAACGACTGCTCCTGTGTAATTTCCAAGAGGAGTTGGAGCGCAAAATTCTAGCCGGTTTCCGTATCAAAGAGGCTGTCGGTCGCGGTTTTCACAAGGGGATAAATATACCACCACCAAAATTCGCCGCCCGGCGGATTGAAGGCTTGACCGGGGCGGCGAGTTGCATGAAGCTCATGCCCAAGCAAAATTTGCACCCTGTTATGGCCACCACAAATCATTTTCAATATATTGTCCGGCAAACGGAATATGAAGGCACCCAAAAGGGGCTTCACCATGACCAAAGCTTTCTGGAAGGTCTCGGCGGCGATGGCTGGGACCTTGCCACGGTGATCCCGATTGTTGAAGGGGGGAAAACCGTCCGGCTTGTCTATTATTTGAAGAAACAGTCCACAGGCTCGCTTATCTGACAGCCGCCGGCGCAAACCCGGCCGGCGCCGTTTCAGAAATCATTCGGCGCCCCAAATCAATTTGACATGCGCGACACCGCACTGGACGGCTTCCGCGGGCAGCGACGGGCTTAATTCAAAAACCTTGATGTGCTCCGGCTTCACGAACGGCTGGAGCGAGGCGAAATCAACTGTGCCGGTGCCCGGCGCGGCGTGGTCGGCCGCCGGAAAAATCACATCGTGAACGTGGAACCCGGCCAGGTGCGGCGCAAGCGATTCCAGATGCAGCGCATGGTGGATGAAGCCGAGGTTCGCCTTGATTTGCGCGTGGCCGGTGTCGTGCCAGTAGGCAAGGTTCGGACTGTTCAACTCGCGGAAGAAAAACCTGAAGTCGCTCTCAATCGGGATTTCCTCAAGCGCCTCCCGGTTTTCACAGCCGAGCTTGAGTCCGCGCCTTTCGGCTTCAGGCAGGATTTTCCGGAGCGTATCATGGACGTTTTCGACGAATCTCCCCTTCCGGGCCTCGCGCATTTTGGCGGCTTCGACGCAGAGCTTCTCGTATTTTGGCGTGGCCCGCTGGCCGCGTTCGAGCATCATGCATAATTTGCCGGTGTAATCCTTCAAATCCATGCTGCCGAGGTGCAGCACCACGACCGGCGCCTGGACGCGGACGGCGAATTCAAAAGTTCTAAGCGTGTGCTTGATGGCCAGTTCGCGCTGGCGCGGGCGTTCGTCGGAAAACTCGTAGAGGTTTGGCGCCGCGTGATTCACGCCCATCGGCAGCGGACAGAAATTGTGCAGGCTGGAAATCTTGATCTCGCCCGCGTCCACCGCCTCGAGAATGCCCGGCATGAGGCTCACGCGGATGCCGTGGCTCAACTCGGCGTATTCAAAGCCGAGGTCGCGGATTTCGCGCAGCATCGCGCGCCCGTCCGTGTGACGGTGCGAATTCCAGCAAGTTGAGAGCGAATACATATTTCAAAGGCCCGCACAAAATCAAAAGCCGGGCGCGGCTGCCATTCAACCGCACCCGGCCCTGCAATTCAATCTATTACAAATCGGCGTAGCGCGCCGCGAGCATCGCGGAGAACCGCGCGACTTTTTCCTTGCGACGGCGCTTCTCGCTCGGCTTTTCAAAATGCCGGTGTCCGCGCACGACTTTGAGCGTGCCCTCGCGGTCAACTTTTTTCTTCAGCCGCCGCAACGCACGATCCACCGGTTCGCCTTTTTTCAATCTAATTTCGGTCAACGCAACTCACTTCCTTTCCAGCGGAACCTGACGTTCCGCGAATTCAAAATGGGCGCGCAGTATGGTTTGTCCGCGCCCATTGTCAATGCGCAAAATGCGCAAACAATCGGTCTCGTCTGATTTCGCGCCCGCAGGAACGCTGGACAAATACCGGCGGGCAAAATACAGTCCGAACTTGAAAACCGGGATGGATTGCAGGACGCAATCCGCTCAAATGCCGGATGTTCGGCAGCGCCAAAATATTTCAATATGTGGATCTGCAAAAAATGTGGTGAGAAGGTTGAGGATAATTTCGACACCTGCTGGAAGTGTTCGACGCCAAAAGATGCCGTTCCAGCGGATGCCCCAGGAAACCCAGGCGCAGGCGGAGATGGCGGGAAGAAATGGCGGCTCGCCTTCAAATACTTTCGCGGAACGATGGCCACTTGGGATGAGTTGTTCGGCGAGGCGGCTCAATTTGCCACTCAAGTCGGCCCGGAGCGCGTCGCTGGAATTTCCCATTCTTCGGATCGCGGCAACGGAGTTGTGACGGTGTGGTATTGGACACAAGAAGATGAAGTTGAAACTGAACGCTAGGGAGCCGGGCCGATGAATGCGTTGAATGCGATGCGTCTCTTGATGCTTTTTGGCTTCGGCTTCCTGGCGGTGGCCGCACTTGCGATATTCATCTTCAAGCTTGCCAGCCCGCGCCGTTCCAAGCCCATGATGACGGAACCGGGCGGCATCGTGCTTTTTCTTTCTATCACCGGCATTTTGACATTTCTGGCCGGATTAAGCCTGGCGGTTTGTGGATACCAAGGCCTCGGACTTGCGCTGGCCGGCGCGGGCTTTCTCGCCGCTTTTGGAAGCATTTTTATGAACGCGGCAAGGGCGAAGGCGAAACGGGCGGTCTTGCCGGTTGTCTCTGCCCGCTGCATTGACCGGGAATTGCAGAAGAAAATTTACAACGATGGCAATGACGGCTGGTCGTGGCGCGTGGTTTGCGAAATCAAT
>JBEKRA010000114.1:0-6928 GCA_049519195.1 Verrucomicrobiota bacterium | reverse complement strand
GCCGTCGAGCCAGACCACAAGAAATTGTCCGGGCGCGATGCTGGCAGTCGGCGGGAAAGCCCAGTTCGTTGCGCTGGTGTAATTCGTGCCGAGATAAAATCCGTCCAGGCTGATCGCGTCGGTGCCGGCGTTGTAAAGTTCCACCCAGGGATCGTGCTCGCCAAAATTATCAGCCGGTCCGGTGACGTTTTCGGCCTGGACTTCGTTCAGCCAGAGCGGCGGAAATTCCGGCAGTGTGGCCGCGACGGAGTTGGCGGCGCCGGGCGTGGCTTTGGAGACAAGGCTGGAACTCCAATTCGCCACGCGGCTGTTGTCCTGGGCCTGGTCCACCAATTGCAGGGAAACGCCGGCGACCAGGGCGGCATTGGTTGGCCACGGCGCGTTGGTTTCGTAGCGCACGCGGTCCACGACCACGTTCGTAGCGCCGGGCTGGATAAGCGACAACGTTTCGCCGTCGGTTTGCAGCGTCCCGCTGAATTCATCAAACACCGAAATCAATCCGCCGTAACTAGCGGCGAACACGGTGCGGCTTTTGGCCAGAACCAGATATTTTTGCGGCGCGAGCAACGAGCCGGGCGGGAAGGTGTAGCCCAAACCGTTCACGGTCCAGCCGGACAAATCGAAGGTGGTGTTCGTGGCGCGGTTGAACAACTCGACAAATTGCCCGCCCGCCGCCGCCGGATGACACATGATTTCGTTGATGACCACGCTGCCTGCGGGCGACTCGGGCTGGCCGGAATTCACCGCTGTCACCAGCTGGCTGCCGCCGACGGCATTGCCGAAACGATCTGTGGCGCTGACCGTCAAATAGTTTGTGCCGAACGCGACCGGCAACGTGAGACTCCACGCCGTGGCTGAAGTCCAAAGCGGTGTGAATGGCTCGCCATTGATCCAGAGGGTGGTGACTTGAAATGGCGCCGAACCGGTGAGTGTGATGATGTTGGCGGTGACATCAAAATTGGTGTAGGCCACGGAAAAGTCCGCCACGTCGGCGGAAGCCACCTGGCTGGCGATGCTGGATTGCGCGCTGGCAATCCACGATTCCGTGCCGCTCGGACTGGTGACGCTCAAACCCGCCGCTTGAAACGCCGCGAATTTGGCGTCCATGATCGGATTGATTTTCGACGCGAGCATCGGGCCGTTCACCAGTTCCTTGAGCGCACGATAATACATGCGTTTGAATTTAGGCCGCGAATAAATTTGTGCCCAGACGGGATCGGAAAACGTGAACATGCTCGCCCCGGGACCATTGGCGATTGAGTTTCCCAGGCAGATGTTGAGATCATGGGTGAACAGCGTCCAGCGATGTTGCGGGCTGATCCAGCCAAACACGTTTTGTCCGCATCCTTGTCCGTAGCCTGTCGAACCGAAACAATCCCAGTTGCCGGCGGCGTGGTTGGCGGCGGAGACGCGCATCCAGTTTTCCGGGTCAATCACGTTTTCCACCAGGTCCGGATAATTTCCCTGGCCGGTCGCGGTCGTGGCGGTGACGAGCGCATAGACGTTTGTGAAATTGCTCAACGAGTCGGGCGTGGAAGACATCGCCCAGTTGGCACGGTAACGCGCCGGTTTCCACGCGCCGCCGGTGGTCGTGTATTTTTGAAGCGTGCACCACGACTCGTTCACAAACGACGAGAAATACAACACACCATATTCATACCACGCGCCCAGTTTGTAATACTGGCTGTCGGTGTCGTCGGGAAAATACTCGTGCCCGACGGCGCTGGCGGTAGGACGATAGGCGTCTTCCATCAAATTGCCGCGACGGACGCCGTTGACATAGACCGCGACAAAGCGCCGGTAGACCCACGGCGCGCCGAGGCCGCGCAAAAAGGTATTCGCCGCCTGCTCGCGTTGCAGCGTGGGGTCGTTGACGTTCGAGGTTGAGGTGTCTTGGTAGATGTCGTTGCCGGGCCAGTGGATTTTGTTGAACGAGGCAGTGCCCAGCATCATGTCGTCCTGCGGCAAACTCCAAACGTAATGGCAGGCGCGGTTGCCGGCGGGCGAGTCGTAGTATTGATGCCACGGACTGCCGGAGTAATGCCCGCCCATGTTGTAAATCGCGCGGCCATTGTAAACGAGTGTGCCGTCAATGTCCTCGTTGCTCATCACCGGCAAGGTGGTCCAGCGCGTGACGTTCGCCCGCGAAAGCCACAAATGATACGTGCCGAAAATGTTCGCCGGCGTCGGATCGTCAAAAATGATCACGCACTCGCGGGGTGGCGCGTTGTCGGGAACAAATTCTGGAAACGTGCTGGTCGCGCCCAAATTGTCGGTGGCCAGCAGCGTGAATTCCACGGCGGACTTCGCCGCGCAACCGGGTATCGTCGCGCTGAAAATGCCGTCGCCAGCCACCGCGTCGCCGTTGGTGCCGGCGTCGTTCATCGCCACGCTTGTCAGATTCGTCGCCGGATCGTTGCGATAGCGCAATACAAGCGACGCCACGCCGTCGGGATCGGACACGCGCGCCGTGACGACGACAGATTGAAAGGCCGCCGGCACGGCGGGCGAGTGCGACACCTGATAAATCGCCGGGCCGCAGTTCGTCGCCGCGCGGCTGTTTGGCAGACCCGGCGTGCCGAGATTCGCGGGCACTGGCAGTTTGCCGGTGGCTTCGAGATAGTTGCCGCGCAAACGCAGCAGCGGTTCCGGCCAGCCGTGCAGCCAGCGCGCCTTGAACCGCAGCGTCGCGGTGCTGCCGCTTGCAAGCGTGTTGGTAAGCGTGACTTGCGTGCCGTTGGGGCCGACTTCGAGGCCGCTGGACGCGCGCAAATGCAGGCAGGGTCCGCCGGAAGGATAGCCCCAGTTGGTTTCCAAACTGGAACGCGAATGGTTGCCCAACAAAGTCCAGTTGGTCAGGCCGCTGTCGAAATTCGGATTGGAAACATAATTCGATCCATTCGTGCCGGGGCGCACCTCGACATTGTCCACCAGACACTCGCCCGCGTCCAGCAAACCGAGTTGCGCAAAGGAAATGCCGCCGCCGTTGACCGCGCCGTTGTCCAGCTTGCCGGTGCATTCGATGTTCGCCCACGAAGATTTCGCGGTATCGTCGCTGTCGGCCCAGTTCGATGCGCGCCGCTTGTCCGAGCGCGCGTCAATCAATTCCAAGCTGCTGCCGTCGCCACCGGACCAGAGGCCCCAACGACCGCCGGTGCCGTAGGTCACTTCGTCCACGACGATGTCCAGATAATTCGTGGTCACGCGCCCCGAGCCGTTTGTGTTGGTCGTGGTGTCCGGCATCGTCAGCGTGAGATGTTCGCCAGAGTGGGACAATTTTCCGCCGAAATTGCCAACGGTGTTCGCCGCGTTGAGCTGCGCGTAGTTCGTGAACAAATAAGTCGTGTTGCGTCCGACGACCAAATAGCCACCAGCGGCCAAAACTTGGTTGCTGGCAAACGTCCAACTGATGCCGCCGCCTAATTTCCAGCCGCCCAAATTCACCGCGTTCATGCCGTGATTGAACATCTCCACGTATTGCGCATCGTCGCCGCCCACGAGCGGGTGATACATGATTTCGTTGAAGCCCACCGCGCTCACCAGCGGCGGCGCGTTGTTGGTGCCGAGCGTTGGCGTGCCGCGCGACCATTCCGCCGCGCCATCGGGATAGCGGCCGAACGAAACGCCGTTTTCCTGCGCGCCAAATTTCAACGTGTCGAGCACCTGGGTGGCATTGGTGTTCTTGAAATAAATCGTCTCGCCCGCCGCATTGAGACCGAACCCCAACTGGGTTTCGGTGAAATAAACAAAGCCGCTCGCCGGAATGATCGTGCCGGCGGGAATCACAAATTTGTTCGTCGCCGGCGCGTCGCTCAACGTGCAGCCGGACAAATCCACGGCGGCATTGCCATGATTATACAACTCGATGGAATCAATGTCCGGCGGATCGGTGTGCGCCAGCACTTCATTCAAAACCACGGTGCGCAAGGCGTTGGTCTGGATCACCTCGGTCATTCCCGGCGATCCGCCCGCCAGTTCGCTGCGCTCCCAAGCCCGGGGATCGCCTTCGCCGTAAGACGGACGCGCCAGCACGATGGAATGGCCCGTGCCATCCGCGCCCATCGGCCAGGGCGTGATGTCGTCATAATTGACATCGAGCAACAGCAAACCCTCCTCGTCATATAATTTCATCGTGCCGCTGGTCTTGAGGCTGTTGGTGTAGGGGCCAACCACATTGGTCAGGCCGTAAACCACCTGCATATCCACCGGCGCCGCCGCCACCACGAGGAATCTTTGTCCCGGAATAACCGTCGCTGTAGGGAAAGTGAACTGCACCTGACCGCCAAGCTGATAATTGCTGATGTCTTCCGGCCACGGATTGGAGTTGTAAAGTTCGATGAATTCCAAGTTGCGTCCGTCCGCGCGGCTGGCCGATTTATACATGATCTCCGAAATGGCAAATGGCGTCCGCCGGCTCGATGGTCCCAACGGTTCAAAAATGGGTTGGGCGCAGGCGCTGACTCCGGCGAAAAGGGCGGCGATCAAGACGAAAGCTTTAGTGTTCATATTTTTGACGCAGCCGTTTGAACACACACAATCATTCGGTTAAATTGCCGCGGATTACCGGTTCACGTGAACCACGGTCGCCGGCGGGAAGCCGTTGAAATACGTCGAGGAGGCGTGGCTGTAAGCGCCGATTTGTTCGCTGTAAAGCAGGTCGCCCAGTTGCAGGTCGCCCGGCAGATTTTCCGCCATAGAAACCACGTCCAGCGCGTCGCACGTCGGCCCGAACACCGAGCAGATTTCCGTCGGGCCGCGCTTGAACGATTTCAAATGATAGTGGCAGTGATCGAAAATGACGCCGGAGAAAGTGTGATAAACGCCGTCGTTGATGTAGTAACTAAGTTTGCCGTCGCGCACCACCTTGCCGATGATTTTTGAAACGGCGGTCGCGGCGGTGGCGCACAGGAACCGGCCCGGCTCGGCGAGAATCTGGATGTTTTTCGGAAAGAGCCGGTCCAGCTCGCGGTTGATGACTTTGGCCAGCTCGCGGAACGGCTTTACCGAGTCGTCATACGGCGCGGGAAAACCGCCGCCGATGTCGAGCAGGTTCATCTTCGTGTAACCGCGATCCTTCGCCTCCTTGAAAATGTTCGCGGCGAGTTCGATGGCGGCGACGTAGTTCCCGAAATTCGTCGTCTGGCTGCCGACGTGAAAGCTGATGCCCTCGACGGTCAATCCCAGTTTGTCCGCTTCAAGAATCAAATCCACCGCCTCGCCAGGCGGAGCGCCGAATTTGGACGACAGCTCGACCATCGCGCCGGTGTTGGGCACGCGCAACCGCAGCGCGAGGCCGGCCTGCGGAGCGTGCTTCATGATTTTTTTTATCTCCTCGGAATTGTCGAACGTGACCAGCGGCTTGTATTGGTTCAACTCCTGCAACGTCTCGTTGGCCTTGATGGGATTGGCGTAGATGATTTTGTCCCAAATCCAGTCCTGCCGCTGCTTGTCCGGCATGTCCTTGATGAATTCGTGGACGATGCGGAATTCCGGCATCGAGGCCACGTCGAAGCTCGCGCCGGCCTCGAACAGCGTCTTGACGATGGCCGGATCGGGATTGGCCTTGACCGCGTAATAAGCCTGTATGCGCGGCAGATATTTTTTGAACGTCGCGTAGCTGCGGCGAATCTCGTCGTGGTCAACGACGAACAGCGGCGTGCCGTGCTGCTCCGCCAGTTTTTTCAGTGCGCGTTTTGGAATCATTTTAATGAAATAAAAAAGCCGGAACGATTTTTCCGCTCCGGCTTCAAATGAAAATATATCCGGCGGCTGTCCGCAAGAACTTCCATCGCGATTCAGGAAATCCTCAATGCAATCTCCCGCAGGCAGGGGCGCGTCGTTTTCGGCAAATCTTGTTGGCCGCAAAGGAACACAGAGATCGCAAAGAGGTTTTCTGCTTTGTGTTCTTTGAGTTCTGTCGCGGCAAAAATTCCGTCTGCCGGACAATTTACCGCAACTGGCGATTGCCGGATTCCTTTTGTCTGTCGCCGTCACGGCGCTGCCGGACGGAAAATCGCGTCTGCCGGTTGGAAAATGCCTTCTGTCGGTCAACTTATTGCATCTGTCTGTTGCCGGATGACAATGTGCTGTCGAATTATGACCATGTGCGATCGCCGGATGACATCTGTCGGTCGCCAGATGGCTTCGTGCTGTTGACTTTTGACCATCGGCGGTCGGTTTATGGCCGCTGCCGGTCGGCTTGCGACCGCTGCAAGTTGCCTTTTTCGCTCAAAACCACTGACTTTCGCAATTTTCGCCTGAAAAACGGCAATTTTATGCGCCAAAGGCGCTACGGCAATCAGCCCGGTGTTGGCTCGTCGCGCCGAAGCTGTGCGAAGGCGGATGCGAGCCCTACGCCGGGAAAACATCCCACCATATAAATTCCTTCTCCGCATTGGATGGGGAGAAGGTGGCCGACTTGCCGCGCCGTAGCTTGGCGAAGGCGGGAGGCCGGATGAGGTGTCGCCGAACGAGGAGAGGGCTGGGGTGAGAAATCCGAATCAAATCACAATGTCTGGATAATCCGTCTCACGCAGGTCGCACAGCCATCATGCTTCAATTCATGCTGCCAGATGCGGATGACTTTCCAACCAGCGGCGCGCAGATGCCGGAAGTTGCGCTGGTCGCGGGCGCGGTTGGCACGGAGTTTGTCGCGCCAGAATTTGGAAAGCTTGTGCTCCCATGCTGGCAGCCGCCAGCCGTGCCAAAAATCTCCGTCTACGAACACGGCGACCTTTTCTTTCGGGAAAACGATGTCTGGACTGCCGGGCAAGGTGCGAACGTGGCGGCGAAATTTCAGACCTTTGGCCCGAAGTTCACGCTGCACCAGCTTTTCCAGTGAACCATCTTTCAATTTCACGCGTTTCATGGCGCGTGACCGCTGCCTCGGCGTCAAGTGGTCAGCCACAGAAGTTTCCTCTTCTTAGAT
>JBEKRA010000113.1:0-12708 GCA_049519195.1 Verrucomicrobiota bacterium | reverse complement strand
CGCGAGGACGGCATCCGCAAAGTGCTCGCCGGCATTACGACCCCCGACGAGGTCATCCGCGCGACGATCGGCGACGAATCTTGACGGAAGTTTTCTATGTCATATTCCATGTCTGATTTGCTGCAGTTGGTGGTGGCGGAAGGCGCCTCCGACCTGCACATCCGCGTCGGCACGCCTCCGGTGATCCGCGTGCACGGCATTCTGCACCGCGTCGAAGGCCCGGCCCTCAAGGCGGAGGACTGCGAGGAGTTGATGCGCAGCATCACTTCGGAGGAGAACATCCAGAGCACGCGCGAACGCGGCGGCGCGGACTTTGGTTTTGCCTTCGGCGACGCCGCGCGGTTCCGCACCAGCGTGTTCAAGGCGAAGGGTGACTTCGGCCTCGTCATGCGGCAGATTCCCAGCAAGCTGTTGTCGATGGAGCAAATCGGCATTCCGCCGAGCGTGAAGGAACTGCTTTACAAACCGCGCGGATTGATCCTCGTCACCGGCCCGACTGGCTCCGGCAAGACCACCACGCTGGCCTCGATGCTCAACATCATCAACGAGGAACGCGAGGAGGTGCATCTCATCACCATCGAGGACCCGATTGAATATTACCACAAACACAAAAAGTCGCTGGTGACGCAGCGCGAGATCGGCGTGGACGTGCCGAATTTCGCCGAGGGGCTGCGCCGCGCGCTGCGCCAGGACCCGGACATCGTGCTCGTCGGCGAAATGCGCGACTTGGAAACGATTGAGGCCGCCATCACGGCGGCGGAAACCGGCCACTTGGTGTTCGGCACGCTGCACACGACCGGCGCGGCCAAGACGATTGACCGTATCACCAACGCCTTCCCGACCAACCAGCAGGAAATGGTGCGCATCCAGCTCTCGACGGTGATGCAGGCGGTGATTTCGCAACTGCTGATTCCGCGCATTGACAAGCCGGGCCGGGTGGCCGTGTTTGAAATCATGGTCAACACGCCGTCTATTGCCGCGCTCATCCGCGACAACAAGACGTTCCGCATCCAGTCCGACATCCAGACCGGCGCGAAATGGGGCATGGTGACGATGGACTCGTCCCTGCTCGAAAAATACCAGCAGGGCATGATTTCGCGCGAGGAAGTGATCACCAAGGCGCAGGACGCGACGACCATGCAGGTGAAGTTGCAGGAGCTGGAACTGGCGCAGGGGCAGAATCCCCAGACCCCGCCGGCAAAATAGTGATGATTTTTTAACATGGCCGAGGACATTTCAAATCCACTGCTGGCGCTCGTCCGGGGAGAGGGGTTGCTTGACGACCTCCAATACGAAGAGGTCGTCGCCGAACTCAAGCGCAGCAACGCGCCCGTGATCCAGTTGTTGCAGGACTTCGGCATCATGAAGCTCGACGACATCCTGCACGTGATCGCCACCCACATCGGCGCCGACGTGGTGTCGTTGAAGGACCGTGAATTTCCGCCAGAACTGTTGCAGACGGTCCCGGCCAAGGTCGCGCAGATGTATCATTGCCTGCCCGTCGCAATGAACAACGGCACAGTGCAGGTGGCGCTGGCCGACCCGCTCGATCCGCAGCACGCGGACGAAATTCATTTTGCCATCAAACGCGACGTGCAAATCGTCGTGGCCGACCCCGCTGAAATCAACAAGACGATTGACCGGCTTTACGGCCAGGGCGAAGCCGGCGGGGGTTTTTCGGAAATTCTCAAGGAACTTGGCGCGGACGCGGACATCGCCCGCGAAGCGGACGAAGCCGCAGAAGACGACAAACGGCTTGAAAATCTGGCCAACGAGGCGCCCATCGTGAAGTTCGTCAACCTCGTCCTGCAACAGGCCATTCAGGACCGTGCGAGCGACATCCACTTCGAGCCGTTTGAAACGGATTTCCGCATCCGTTACCGCGTGGACGGCGCGCTTTACGAGATGGCGCCGCCGCCCAAGCATCTCGCGTTGCCGGTGATTTCGCGCCTGAAAGTCATGGCGAACCTGAACATCTCGGAGCGCCGCATGCCGCAGGACGGACGCATCGCCCTGCACCTGAAAGACCGCCAGGTGGACTTGCGCATGTCCACCCTGCCCACGCAGTTCGGCGAGTCCGTCGTGTTGCGCGTGCTTGACCGTTCGGCGGTCAATCTGGAAGTCGAGTCGCTCGGCTTCCCCAAATACGTGTATGATTTCGTCACCGAGGTGATCCTGCGGCCGAACGGCATCTTCGTCGTGACCGGCCCGACCGGCTGCGGCAAGACGACGACGTTGTATTCCTGTTTGCGCCGCGTCAATGCGATTGATTCCAAGCTGCTCACCGCCGAGGACCCGGTTGAATACGACATCGAGGGCATCATGCAGGTGGCCATCAACGACGCGGTGGGGATGACCTTCGGCAAGGCGCTGCGGTCGTTTTTGCGCCAGGACCCGGACATCATCATGGTGGGTGAAATGCGCGACCTGGAAACGGCGCAAATTTCGATCCAGGCGTCTCTGACCGGCCATCTGGTCTTGAGCACGCTCCACACGAACGACGCGCCCGGCGCGGTGACGCGCCTGGTGGACATGGGTGTGGAGCCGTTCCTGATTTCCTCCACGCTCATGGCCGTCCTGGGACAACGGCTCGTGCGAACCATCTGCAAGAATTGCCGCACGCCGTTCGAGCCGACGGAGAAGCAGTTGGAGATGCTGAATCTTTCGCCGCACGATCTGGGCGACAAGGTTTTTCATTACGGCCGCGGCTGCTCGGCCTGCAACGACACGGGCTACAAGGGACGCAAGGGCATTTTTGAACTGCTCGTCATCAGCGAGGCGATCCGCGCGCTTATCAACGAACGCGCCCCGACGGTGGTGTTGCGGCAAAAGGCCGTCGAGCTGGGCATGGTGACCTTGCGCGAAGACGGCTTGCGTGGCATTTTTGAAGGTGATACAACCATAGAAGAAGTCGTCAAATACACCTGATAGGTTATGCCCAGATACGATTACATAGCGCTGGACTCCCGCGGCAAGGAGACCAAAGGCTCCATCGAAGTCGCCAACCAAAACGAGGCCATCGGCCGCGTGAAGGAAATGGGCTTGTTCCCCACAAAAATTGTCGAGGCCGAACGAATCCAGGAAAAATCCGCCGGCAAAAAAGCCAGGCCGGTGGCCAAGGTCGGCGGCAAAAAGAAGGGCGGGGCGATGAACCTCGAAATCAAAATCCCCGGCCTCACCGGCGGGGTCAAGCCGAAGGTGCTGACGACGTTCACGCGGCAACTGGCGACGCTCGTGGACGCGGGCCTGCCGTTGTTGCGCGGTTTGCGCGTGCTCGAAAAACAGGAGCGCAATTCCACGCTCAAACGCATTCTCGGCGAACTGGCCCTGGCCATCGAGGGCGGCAGCACCTTTTCCGAGGCGCTCGCCCAGCATCCGAAAGTGTTCAACCGTTTGTTCGTCAACATGGTCAAGGCGGGCGAACTGGGCGGCGTGCTGGAAGTGGTCTTGAAACGGCTGGCTGAATTTTCCGAAAAAGCCCAAAAGATCAAGGGCAAGGTCAAGGCCGCACTCTTCTATCCGGTGGCCGTGTTGTTTGTTGCCATGGGCATTCTGGCCTTGTTGCTGCTCTTTGTGATTCCCAGGTTCAAGGATGTTTTCGCCAACATGGGGGTCACGATGCCAAAATTCACGCTGGCCGTGCTCGCGATCAGCGACACCGTCCGGCTTCATTTCCTGCCCGTGATGGGCAGCGTGGCGGTGTTCGTGGTCATCCTGCTTATTCTCATCAAAAAGACCAAGTCTGGCCGTTACATCTGGGACAAAATAAAACTCAAATTGCCGCCCATCGGACCGGTCGTCACCAAGGTGTCCATCTCCCGGTTCACGCGCACGTTGGGCACGCTCGTCAGCAGCGGCGTTCCAATCCTGCAAGCGTTGATGATTGTGAAGGAGACAGCGGGTAACGTCATCATCGCCGACGCCGTCACCAAAGTGCATGAAAGCGTCAAGGAAGGCGAAACCATCACCGCGCCCCTCGAAGCCTCGCGCGTTTTCCCGCCCATGGTGGTCAGCATGGTGGATGTCGGCGAACAGACCGGCGCCCTGCCCGAAATGCTCCTGAAAATCGCCGACAACTACGACGAAGAAGTGGACAACGCGGTTTCAGCCATGACATCCCTCCTTGAGCCGATCATGATCATCTTTCTGGCTGTCGTCGTCGGCAGCATCGTCATTGCCATGTTCCTCCCGTTGATTGCCATGATCAACCAAATGAGCAGTGGCGGCGGCGAAGGCGGTGCCGCTGAGAAAGAGTAACCAACAATTATTCGGATTTTGTTCAAGAAAACACAAAAGTTGTTGACAAACAACCATGTCCATGCGTAAATACATTGTAAAGACATTGCATGGGCGTTCTATTTACAATTAGCTCGTTATGGAGTTTGATTGGAACAATCCGCCCTTCGATCTGGACAGTTCTTTGAACCAGCGGGAAATTGAAGAGTCATTTGAAGATCCGTTTGCCATCCGGCTGCTGCCGGACTCGTCGCGTTTCGGCGTGCAGGCGCGTTTTTTCAACTTGGGAAATTCGGCGGGCGGCATTGGGATTTTCAGTGTGTATCGGACGAATGGAAAACTGGTCCGGGTTCTGCATGCCCGGCCCTTTGAGCCGGAAGAACGGTTCTTTTACCAGCGGAAAATGGAACACAATTTGAATGCGGGTGAAAAGTGACGGGTGACAGGAGATCAAATCACGTCACTCTTCACATGTCACCCGTCACGGATATGAGAACCTTTGCCAGTTGGGAAGACGTGCCGATCTTCGACAGCGAAGAGGCCGAGGCCGGTTTCTGGTCGGAGAACCGGCCGGACTTGCGGCTGATGGAAGCGGCCACCGCGGGCGGCGGCGAGGCGTCCGAGTCCGTGACCATCACGCTGCGGATTGACCCGCGGATGCTGGCGCGCATCAAGCGGCTCGCGCGGTCGCGGTATCTGAATTACCAGAGCATGATCAAGCAATGGTTGAGCGAACGGATGGAAGACGAATTGGGCGAAAAATAACATGAAAAATAAATTGCCAGTTGCCGATTGCCGGTCGCCGGTTGAAAAACCGGAGGGCTTCCGGCGCTCGTTTCAAATCGAAAATCGCAAATCGAAAATCGTGAATGGATTCACGCTTATCGAACTGCTCGTGGTCATCTCCATCATCGCCGTCCTGGCCGCCTTTACGATTCCGGCTTTGTCCGCCGTTAAACGGCATCAGTATATCAACCAGACCCAGGCGGAAATGGGGCAGTTGGACGCGGCGATTAAAAGTTACCATGCCACCTACGGATTTTATCCGCCGGACAACCATAAACCGTTCAGTCCTGCGAACTACACCATCAACCAGCTTTATTACGAGTTGGTGGGCGTCACAAATACCACCAGCGGAGTCAACGGGGCTTTTCAGACTCTCGATGGCCGGGCGACAATCTCCAGCACCGATGCGCAGGATGTTTTTGGCGTTCCCGGTTTCATCAATTGCGCCAAATCCGGCTCCGGCGAAGACACGCTGCGGGCCAAAAGTTTTCTTGTCGAGTTGCGGCCGAACCAGTATGGGACGAACGGCACCAGCCCGGGGAACATTCTCTTTCTGGACGCCTCCGTTGGCGGGCCGGATCCAGGCTACTCGCCTCCGGGCGTGTTGGCCTTGAATCCCTGGCGTTACAATTCGTCCAACCCCACAAACAACCCCGGCGCGTATGACTTGTGGGTGCAGCTTTCAATCGGCGGGAAAAAATATCTCGTCTGCAACTGGAGCAAGCAGGCACAGATCAACAATCCACTGCCCTGAAATTTTCATGCGCGCCGAAACACAATTTGAAAACGCCCCGCGCCGCCGCTTCATCGCCGTGGACTGGCGGGACTGCGCCTGGCAGCCGCGCATCGAAGTGCGGAATGTGGCGGCGACGCCTCGTCGCCTTGCGATAAAACAGTTGTCCGCGCCGCCGCCGGAATTTTATTCTTCACGCCGGAATTTTATTTTTTCAAAAACCATGAAAACACCCCCGTCTTGTTCACGCCGCCACCGTGCCGGCTTCACGCTCATCGAACTGCTCGTCGTCATCTCCATTATCGGCATTCTCGCCGCGCTAATACTCCCCGTTTTATCGGTGGTTGTGACGAAAGCAAAAGTGGCCAAGGCGAAACTTGAAATGCAATCCCTCGCCACGGCCATTCAAGGCTATGATTCGGCTTATGGCCGCTTCCCGGTTTCAGCCGCGGCGCAAAATCAGGCTGTGCAAAACGCGCAGGCTGGCCTAAATCCGGATTTCACTTACGGCGGAACTTTTATCGGTGGTTCCGTATTCACAACGGGCTATCAAGTGACCAACGCCGAAGTCATCGCCATTTTGATGGACATGACCAGCTATCCGAACGGTTCTCCGACCGTCAACACCAACCATGTGAAAAATCCGCAGCAGACCAAATTTTTGAACGCCAAATTGTCCGGCTACAATCCGGCCACGGGCGGACAGCCGGATCCCGGCGTGGACATCACCGGTGTTTATCGCGATCCGTGGGGCAATCCCTACGTCATCACCATGGATTTGAATTATGACGAGCAGTGCCAGGATGCGTTTTATTGCAAAGATGCGGTGTCGCACGGCGGTCTCAATGGATTGATAAATCCAGACGGCGCCAACGCCGCCACTGATAAATGGCAATATCGCGGCAAGGTCATGGTCTGGTCCGCCGGGCCGGACGGAAAAATTGACAATTCGGGCACGATGGATGCCAATCATGGCGCAAACAAAGACAACGTTTTGAGCTGGAAGTGAAATCTCCATTTACGATTTACGATTTACGATTTACGATTTGTAGAAAATCGGCGGTTGGAACAGGCATCGCGCCTGTTGTTTCGAATCCGGCGCGACGCCGGATTTGACAGGCGTGACGCCTGTTCCACCCGGCTTGTATTCAAACATCAATCATCAATCGGCAATCGGAAATTTCGCCGCGCCTTCACGCTGGTCGAGATGCTGGTCGTGATTTCGATTCTGGGCATCCTGGCGGCGCTGACCGTGCCGGCGCTCAAGAACCTCGGCAAATCCAACTCCGCCATCAGCGCGTCGCGCCAGTTGCTCCAAGCCGTCGGCCGCGCGCGGCAACTGGCCATAGCCAACCACACGACCGTCTTCATGGTTTTCGTGCCGGCAAATTTTTGGAACAGCGGGACGAACATGACCCCCGCTCAACTCTCCGCCCTGATCAATCTCTGCGACAAGCAATTGAGCGGCTACACGTTCATCGCCTACGGCGCGGTGGGCGACCAGCCGGGGCGGCACGCCTGGCATTATCTCGAACCGTGGCAGGCGTTGCCGGACAGATCGTTCATCGCCTCGTGGAAATTCATTTCGCCCGCGCAATCCTCCACCGTGCCGGCTTTTGATTCCACCGTGCCAATTTACGGATTCATGACCAACGCCGTCCCGTTTCCAACGGTGGACGCGCCGCTGGCGGTGCTGCCCTGCATCGCGTTCAATTATCTCGGCCAGTTGACCACCGACGGGCAAAATCCCGCCAGCCAGCACGAATATATTCCGCTGGCGCGCGGCAGCGTGGCCCCGGCGATGGACCCGTCCACCAAGGCGTTCCAATTCAATCCGCCGTCCGTGTCGGAAACGCCGGCGGGCAACAGCACCAATTCGGCCTTCAACCTCGTTGACATTGATCCGCTGACGGGCCGCGCCACTTTGAAATTCCAGAAAGCGCAATGAAGCCGCCATTTACGATTTACGATTCACGATTCGCGATTTGGAAAAAATCGGCGGGTGGAACAGGCGTCGCGCCTGTTGTTTCGGGCATCGCGCCCGAAACCCGCCCGCGAGGCAAAGCCGCTTTGCATCTTGTGAGTCCCGATCGCGCGGTTCCGTCCCAAATCCGGCGCGACGCCGGATTTGACAGGCGCGACGCCTGTTCCACCCGGTTTGTTTTCAATCATCAATCGTCAATCGTAAATCATAAATTTCAGCGCGGCTTCACGATGGTCGAGATTGCCATCAGCCTGGCGATCATCGGCTTCGCGCTGGTGGCCATCATCGCCGCGCTGCCGCTGGGCATGCGCATGCAGCGCGACAACCGCGAGACGACCGTCATCAACCAGGACGCGACGATTTTTCTGGAGGCCATCCGCGGCGGCTCGCGCGGCCTGGACGATTTGACGAATTACGTCTATGCCATCACGAATTTTTGGACCATTTATAACGCTGAAGGCGTGGTCTCGTTGTCCGGCAGTAATGGCTATACTTACACCAGCTCTTTCTACAGCACCCCGCCGTCACATCAGTTTCAAATCGATTCCGGCGCGCGCATCATCGGATTGTTGAGCTCGCCGGAATATGCCTCCCCGGACAAACCATCCTACGTTCCGCTCGACAACATTGTCGGCGTCCCTTACGTCAGCAACCACATCGTAGCCTATGTCCGTTCCATAAGCGGGCCGGCGGTGGAAAAGCCGCCGCAAGCCAATGACAGCATCGTCCGTGAAGACTCCTTCAGTTACCGGATTCTGTGCGTCAACGCGCCGCTCGCCGCCGACACGAACGCGGCCGTCAACGCAGGCTACACCCGGCAACTGACGGCCAACCTGCGTGAGCTGCGGCTGACGTTTCTCTGGCCGCAACTGCCAAATGGCGGCCTCGGCCTCGGACGCCAGACCTATCGCACGATGGTGGCCGGGCAGCTTGTCACAACCAATGACCCAAGCGGACAGGTGCTTTACTTTTACCAGCCGCAATCCTTTGCCGCCAACACCAACGCGCCATGAAAGAAAAATTTCCAATTGCCGGTTGCCGGTTGCCGATTGATTTCGGTGACGCGGCGCAGCCTTTGGAAAACCCGGAGCGCGGATTGTCTCAATCCGCGGCGCGCGGATGGCGGAGGCGCTTTGGAATTGCGCCGGATGTCCAGCCCGGCGACGTGCTGCGAGTTGGGACAACTCGCGCTCCGGTCAAAATCGCAAATCGCAAATCGCAAATCGCAAATGGCTTCACCCTCGTCGAGGTGATGGTGGTGGTGGTGCTGCTCTCGCTCATCGTGTTTGCGCTGATGGCGGTGTTCAACAGCACGCAGGCGGCGTTCCGCGCCAGCGTCACGCAGGCCGGCGTGCTGGACGACGGGCGCGCGGCCATTGATTTGATGGCGGCGGATTTGCGGGCGATGGCGCCATCGCTTGGCCAGAGCAACTTCAACACCGGCGCGGTGAATTTTTACGCCGGGGTCACGGCTTTTGCAGCGCCGCCGTCGCCGCTCATCCAGCCGATGGTGGGCGGCAACAACGTGCGGACTAACGTGCTGGAATATTTCTTCATCTTGAGCCGCGGCAACCAGAACGGCGTGCCGATGTGGCATGGCGTCGGATATGCCGTGGCCACCAACGCGCCGGAAGGATCGCCCTATGCCCTTTACCGTTTTGCCACCAACCATCCTGTGGCCGCCGTTGACCCGGCGCTGGTTTTTGCGAGGGACTTCATCGGTTTTCTCGCCAACATCACCAGCGGCAGCCATCTGATGGACGGCGTGGTGGCCCTGACCGTTCGCGCCTATGATGTTAACGGCGGACCGATGACCACCAACATCGTCTATTCCGGCGGGCTATCCGTCACCAACCAGAATGTCATTTATTTTCCGTCGGGTCCGCCGGCATTGGGCGAAACCGGGTTCTTCATGTTCAGCAATACGCTGCCGGCCTCCGTCCAAATCGAAATGGGCGTGCTGGAAGACCGCGCGTTGCAGCGGGCCGAGTCGTTGAGCGGTTCATTTCAGGCGCAGAGCAATTATCTGTCCGGGTGCGCCGGACAAGTCCATGTTTTCCGCCAGCGCGTCTCGATTCCCAACGTTGATCCCGCCGCCTACCAATGAAACTCCCATTTACGATTTACGATTTACGATTTACGATTCGGGAAGAATCGGCGGGTGGAACAGGCGTCACGCCTGTTGTTTCGGGTGTCGCGCCCGAAACCCGCCCGCAAGGCGAAGTTGCTTTGCGCCTTGTGAGTCCCGGTTGCGCGGTTCCGTCCCAAATCCGGCGCGACGCCGGATTTAACAGGCGCGACGCCTGTTCCACCCGGCTCGTTTTTAATCATCAATCCTCAATCATAAATCATAAATCCCAAAGCGCCGTCGCGCTGGTCCTCACGCTCATTTTGCTTTCCGTGACGCTGGTGATGACGCTGGCGTTTCTGGCCATCAGCGGCCGCGAGCGCGGTTCGGTCACGACGCAGACCGACACCACCACCACGCGGCTGGCCGCCGATGCCGGGCTGGCCGCAGCCGAGGCGCAAATCGCCGCCAACATCCTCTCCACCACCAATCCCTACAGCTTCGGCCTGCTCGTCTCCACGAATTCAGACACCAATAACACTTTGGCCGGCCTCGCCAGTTTGCAATACAGCCCGCGCGCGCCGGTCGCCATTCCCAATCCGACTAATCCATCCGCGCCGCTCGATTTCCGCTTCTACCTCGACCTGAACCGCAATAACACGAACGATCCGAACGGCTGGATTGCGGACGTGGACAACACCGGAGTTTCGCTCGGCACCACAAATTTTCAAGTCGGCGACCCGGAATGGATTGGCGTGCTGGAGCGGCCAGACCAGCCGTATGGCCCCAACAATCCGTTCATCGCGCGCTACGCCTTCATCGCCCTGCCCGCCGGCAACTCGCTCGACTTGAACGCCATTCATAATCAGGCGCTGTCATTCAACAGAACCACCAAGCAGTCAATCCCCATCCCCCCGGACTCCTATTTTCGCAATCAAGGCGTCGGCTCGTGGGAAATCAATCTCGCCGCGTTCCTCACGGACTTGAATGCCAACGAATGGGATCCGGGCACGGATCCTTACAAGTATCGGCAGCCCGACTTTGACAACATAGGTCGTGGTTTCGAGGATGCCTTTGCGCTGCTCACCAATCGTTACGCGGGCGCATACATGACGCTGCCCAGCGTTGGCACGCTCTTCGGCCCGGCCGGCGGCGTGGCATTTGCCAATGACTACATTGACGGCTACACCGACGGGCCGTTGATGACTAACGCCCAATTGCAGGCGGAGAACGACAACGCAAATGCCTTTTGGTTGGGCGCGGACAACACGAACCATTACTTCACGCCGGAGGAATTGTTCAACACCGGCGAGACGGCCAACTTCGGCGTTCATTTGCTCAACGCCGGCACGAACTAGTGGTGTGGCACTGCGGTTTCCACCTACGACCGCTACACGTTTTACCGGATGCTTTCGCAACTGGGCACGGACACCGCGCCGGAGTCCGGCAAGATGAATTTGAATTACGATAATCTGGATCCTTGCATTTACACGGCGGGTGGCATCAATTATACAAACCCTCCGTCCGCGACGAACTTCATGGCGTGGACGCCGCTGGGATTTTTCACCAACGCCGCCGACCGGCTCCTGAAGGCCTACACCGCGCAATGGTTCCAGCGGAGTCCCACAAACTATTTTGAAACGTATTACGGCATTGTCCCGCCCGGTTATTTGGACGCCAGCGGAATGGGCGTGACCAATCTTCAGTATTTTGGCCAGACCAATCAGATTCCGGCGTTCGGCATCACTGACATTCCGGTTCGGTTTGGCAACCAGTTTGTCTATACGCCCGCCGTCCAGCGCGTGCTCCAATTGGCGGCGAACATTTACGACGCCACGACCACGAATTATTTCCCGTCCGTTTTCCGCCCGCTCTTTTCACGCGACCAGAACGGCACCGGCACGAATCTTTACGTCAGCGGATATGCCTGGGTTCCGTCCGTCACGGGTGTCGCCGATACGCTGCTTGCCCCGCCCGTGGATGCCATGGTTCTGGCCATGACGAATTCGGGTTTTGTCGTCACCAACATGGCCGTGAACGTCTATGGCGTCCCGTGGATCATTGGCGCGAAGAAGGGCTTTCCGAACTTCAACGAGTTTGTGCAGGAAAACGCCGTGGGAATAACCCGCCGGTTGCAACTGACGCGTGACCTAAATTACGAAACAAACAATTTCCCCAAGGTTCGCCTGACCGGGACGAACCAGATGTATCTCTTCAGTATCATCAGTTCCTACGGGCTGGATTTCTGGAACTCCTACAATTCCAATTTTCTGGATAACGTGACGGTGGTTTATCGGGGAATCACCTGGATGACCATCACCAATGATGATCCGGGGTTCGATGGCAATCCGTCCGGTGTCGCGCAGCCGATGGGGTTCGCCTTCGCCAATACAAAGTCGTTTTCTTATTGGCCGGGGACGTCACCGTGGAGTCCCGCCGTGCAAAACGGTGGCACTGGCCAGCCTAATCCCGGTTCCTTCTACACTCCACCATCTTATACATACCCGGTGCTGACGAGTTCAGTCTATCGCACGGGTAACGCCGGTCTCACGCCGGGAACCCTTCCGTCCGGATTCAAAGGGCCGTGCTTGATCCCCACGAACTATTTCTATTCTTTGCAAATGCCGGTGCTGTTTGAAACCAGCCCGCCCGGTTTTCCGCTGCCGCATTTTGGCTTGCTCACCACAAACCGGTTGCAGGTGTTTATCTTGGATTTCACCAACAACAGCTACTACGTGATTGACTATGCCCATTTCGAGCAGAACGGCAGCCAGGATTTGAACGCGGAGATTTTCACGGATGCCTCGAACAACGTGGCTTCCCCCGAGGGCATCTGGACCACCAACATTAATACCAGAACCGGGGTGCCCTATGGCATTGAGAATCAAATTTTAATTTCGA
>JBEKRA010000112.1:0-6949 GCA_049519195.1 Verrucomicrobiota bacterium | reverse complement strand
GTCGCCGCCGACTGGATCGGCGAAGTCACCGGTCCGCCCGCGCTGTTCCCGCTGAAAACGGTGAACGTGCTCGCGGCGGGCAAAACCGTCATCGTTTTTGACAAGACGAACAAAAAAATCTGGCAGGCAGCGCTGACTTACAACGTCGCGGGCGGCAACCGCGCGGCGGACGGAGAAACCCCGCCGTTTGGCGAAGGCCCGTGCGTCGAGCGCGGCGACACGCTTTACGTTTTCGACCAGGCGGTGCTGACGGCATTCGACATCGCGACGGGCAACGCGCGCTGGCGCCTGCCGTCCATCGGCGTTGTGGGTTTGTTTTTCGACGACAAGGGCATGTTGTTCGTCAACACCACTACCGCCGACCCGGAGAACATCAAGTATTCACGGCAGATTGACATCACGCAAAAGATTGAAGCCATCCTGCTCAAGATTGACCCGAAGACCGGCAAAACTATGTGGTGCGTCAAACCGGGCGGCTTCATCTCCTACCTGTCGGGCAAATTTATTTACACCGTTCAATCTTTCGATCCCGGCGATCAAGAAGCCTCGCCGACGGGAATTCAACTGCCGGCGTATCTGAAAATCCGCCGCATCAGCCCCGCGGACGGCCGACAGTTGTGGGATTACGAGGAGGATCGCGCGCCGCTCGACGCGCGGTTCAAGGACAATTCCATAGAACTGGTCTTCAAGAAAGAAGTGCTGGTGCTGAAATATCTTACCTTTTGAAAAGAATTCCTGCCGCCTTCAGGCAACGGTAAAGTTTGCCTAAACGGAGCGCCGAGCACCGCCTCGGCAAGTTTGAATTGGAAGTCACCTTCGAGCCGGGACGGTGCTCGGCGTTCCCAATTCCGGCTTCAGCCGGAACCATGCAATTGAAACCGGACGGGCGGTTGCGGTCGCACCGTAGGACAGGCGTCGCGCCTGTCTCCATCTAAAAATTATCCCGCACTATTTGGTGATCGCCAACCCCGGCTGAAAAACAACGCCTCAAGGCGATCATTCAAAGTTAGAGACAGGCGCGACGCCTGTCCTACTGCATGGTTCCGGCTTCACGGCTGCTGGACCACTTTCACCGTTCCGCCGGTCGCGTCATAATCAATTTTATAGCCGTAGGGCGCGTCGGGAATTTTGGGCATGTAATTCGGCACCAGTTCCTGAAGATCCTTGGGGTAGCGCCCCTCCTGCACGTAAAACAACTGGATCGCCTTGGTGATGGCCGACACGTCAATCGTTTTGCCCGCATTCCTCTGCACCTCCCCCAGCCCCTTCACGTAACCGCCGAATCCATTGGTGGCCGTGTTGACCGTATTCGTGCCCTGCGCGTTGGAACCAGACTTGTCGCTGCAACCGGCCAGCAATGCCGCCGCCGCGATGGAAATGAAAATGAAATGAATGCCTTTCATTCCGGCAAACTACTCCGCGCCGCCAAAAAATCAACCAGAATCCATCGGTGGCACCCGCCTCCGGCGGGTCGTTTCGGGCGTCGCGCCCGAAACCGAACGCCAACTTTAAATCCGAATCGTTCACTGTTTTTTCAGGAGAATCGAACTAGACAGTCTCTTGCGACAGGTGTAACTTTTTACCGTGGTAAATGATAGGCCATAAAACCTAATCTTTAGTAATAACTGGGCATTTTCGTTTTATGCTAATTCTTTGCATGGTGCTTTCGGTGTTTGCAGCAGTTATCGCCAGTAGCTATTTGGTTTCTCGCGGAACCCGGCCACCTATTTGGCTTGCGATTGTGGCTGCAATGCTTGGTTCGCTGGTGCTTTTGATTTGGATGATCGACTGGAGCCAAGCGTTTACATATGCTTATTGGGCAGACGACAAGTGGGGTATATTGAATGCTGGCCTTCCATTGTGCGGCCTTTTTATGGCAGTGTGCCTAATACCTACATTAATTGTCGTATTCTCTTTTCAGTGGAGATGGAAGAACGATATTACCAATCCCTGAAACCGTGAAAGACCGTAAACACGGGGTTAAGCCTAAAGATTCTTCGCCACCAGTTCCCGCGCCTGCCGGATCAAATCTAAATCCTCGACCAGATTGCCAAAACGGAATTTCGGCGCGCCGCTCTGCTCGCGACCCAGCAATTCGCCCGGCCCGCGCAATTTCAAGTCCGCCTCCGCGATTTTGAATCCGTCGTTCGTCTCCTCCAGAATCTTCAGCCGTTGCCGCGCCTCGTCGCTTTTCGCGTCGGAAATCAAAATGCAAAAGCTCTCGTGCGCGCCGCGCCCAATGCGCCCGCGCAACTGGTGCAACTGCGCCAGCCCAAACCGCTCGGCGTTTTCGATCAGCATCACCGTCGCATTCGGCACGTCCAATCCAACCTCGATGAGCGCCGTCGCCACCAGCGCCTGAATCTGGTTCGCGCGAAATTCGGTCATCACGCTCTCCTTTTCCGCGCTTTTCACCCGGCCATGCAGCAGGCCAACCTTGAATGGCGCGAGCGCACGCTGGACGTTTTCAAATTCCTTCGTCACCGCCTTGATGTCATTCGCGGTATCCTGCTCCTCCACCCGCGGATAAACCACGTAAGCCTGCCAACCCGTGGCGATTTTTTCGCGGATGAATTCCCAAACCTTCGGCAATTTGTCGGCGGTGCGGACAAAAGTTTTTACCGTGCCGCGACCGGCGGGCATTTCATCAATCACCGAAACGTCGAGATCGCCGTAAAGCGTCAGGCCGAGCGTGCGCGGAATCGGCGTGGCCGTCATCACCAGCAGATGCGGATAATTGCCCTTGCGCACCAGCGTCTCGCGCTGCGCCACGCCGAACTTGTGCTGCTCGTCAATGATCACCAGGCCGAGCTTGGGCAAATCGAAACCTGACGTGAGCAAGGCGTGGGTGCCGATGAACAGGGTTGAAGACTGTCCAGACTGATGACGTTCGATGTTGAATGTTGAATGTTGAATGTTGAATGTTTTCCTGGTTCCTGTCTGCATCTCCACTTTCACGCCCAGCAGCTCAAACCATTTTTGAAAATTCCGAAAATGCTGCTCCGCCAGAATCTCCGTCGGCGCCATCAGCGCGACGTTGAATCCGCTCTCCAGCGCCATCAACGCCGAGCACGCAGCCACGACGGTTTTGCCGGAGCTTACGTCGCCCTGCAACAACCGCCGCATTGGCGTAGTGGCACGGGCGTCTCGCCTGTGAGTTTGTGATTCTGACCGAACAGGCGGGACGCCTGTGCCACTCATATCCGCGCGGATTTCTTTTAGCACGTTTGTTTGCGCGCCGGTCAGCTTGAAACCGAGTTGAGCGAGAAACGGTTTCATCAGCCGGTTGTCGCCGCCGCACGGCAGCGCTTTCGACAACGACTCGAATTTCTTCCGGCGCGACCGGATTTGGGTTTGCAGCTCCACGAATTCATCCAGTGCCAGCCGCCGCCGCGCGATTTCCACGTCCGCCAATTCCTCCGGAAAATGAATCATGTGGACGGCGTTGGCGCGTGTTGGCAAGTGGCGCAGGCTTCCAGCCTGCGTTTGAGATACAGGTGACAGGCTGGAAGCCTGTCCCACTAAAACAGGCTCGACAATTTGCGATTCAAATCTGTCCAGCGTCCGCCAGATCAGCCCGCGCAGCCAGCGTTGCGGCAAACCTTCCGTGAGCGGATACACCGGCGCGACGCGGTTGATGTGGATGAAGCTCTCCTCGCCGCCTTCGATGACCTCGGTTTCGGGGTGGTCCATCGTGCGCGGCTTGGCCTCGACGAGTTTGCCGAAAACGAACACCTCGTCGCCAACTTCAAAATACTTTTCCATGAACGGCAGGTTCCACCAGCGGCAATGCAGCCGCGCCGAGCCGTCGTCGAGGATGAATTCAAAAACGGATTTACTGCCGCCGCGAAACCGTTTCAGCCCCTGGGCGACAATCGCGCCGCGCGCCGTGAATGCTTCGTCCTTCGTCAATTCGGCGATTTTGCGGAAATGGCGGCGGTCTTCGTATCGGCGCGGCGCGTGCAGGAGCAAATCCTCGACCGTGTGGATTTCGAGCCGCGCCAATTGCGCCGCGCGTTCGCCGCCGACGCCCCAGAGCGACGTGACGGGACTTTTCAGCGGAGAAATTTTAGTTTCCGGCGGCGACATCGCCAGCACGATACAAACCACTCACCGTTGCTTCAATTGGAAACGGGGAGCGCAGCCGCCCCGGCTGCGGTTCGGCGCGCCCTCGCGCCGAACAATTCACGCGGCGAACAGACACATTGATTTGTTCGTCGCACGGCGAAGGTTTTCCACGAGGGCGCGGAAAACTGCGCCCGAGGCGGGCGCGCTCCCCGGACAAATTTCCCCGCTCCGAACTCAAGTGCGTTTTGGAGTCTTTCGATTTTGCGTCGGCATGAGCCACGCAATTAAAGCAATACAGGACAACGGAGCAATTTGATTGAACAGGAAATTAACGCAATACTGCAAAAACCAATACGCATTGGGCCATGTCATCTCTCCGACCGTCGAATTGTCGTAGTGAAAATCAAGGACAACAACCAAAACCGAAGCAGCTAAAACAAATTGCCACCGTGAACGAAAAACAAATTGAAACGCGCGCTCCACCCAGTTCATTCGGCCCTGTGCGAGTAGAAAGACGAGACATACAATTGGAAAATAGTTCAACAGTATTTGATAAAAATTAAAAACCGGAGGAGAATAATCGTAAAGCCATTGAAATGGTGAAGGTAAATGATGATACCAAATGGCAGAGCCAATTTGTGTTGATAAATAATTGCCTATCGCAAACCAAAACTCAATTAAGGACAGCATTAGCACCATCCAAAAAGCCCGCTCACGCCAGATCTTTGTCGGATCTGCTTTGACAAATTCTTCGCCAAGTTGTGTCGGCTGACCGACGCGGCGACGCGCGAGCCAGAAAGATTCTTCATCGCTCAAACCGCGTTGCTGGAATCCGGTGATGGCATCGCGCAGATGCGTTTCCAGTTCGCGCCGGTCGTCGGAAGCGAGGTTCGGTTGCGCGGCCAGTTCCCGCCGCCAGCTTTCAATGGCGGCGTTCAGATCGAAGCGGGTTTGATTTTCCATAATTTGCACAGGGTGTTGTGAACGGCCAGCCATTGCTGGCGCTCGGTTTTGATGGCTTTGCGTCCGTCGGAACTCAAGAAATAGTATTTCCGCTCGCGCCCGGTGTCGGCTTCCTTCCACTCGGAATCAATCAGGCCGTCGCGCTCCAGCCGGTGCAGCACCGGATACAGCATCCCGTCGCTCCATTCAATCTGCCCGCCGGACAACTCGCGCACCTTCTGGATGATTTCGTAGCCGTAACTTTCGCCGCCCGCCAGGATGGACAGCAGCAGCGGTTTCGAGGACGCGGCGACCAGATCTTTCGTAAGCATGGCAGTCTTATACATTGAACTGCAAGATATGTCAAGCGGAAAAATTGGATTCGCACGCGCGGGCGAGTTATCGTGTTGGAGTTCTAGCTTTAGCTTGTTCGTGGACACGCTGAAGCGTGAACTCCAACGCGGGCGGGCCGCCCGCGCTCCGTCAAATCCCAATCACCGTGATTTCCGGCCGGCAGTTGAAGCGGAAGTTGTAAGTATGAAGATAACCAATCCCGGCGTTGACGTAGAGCGGGCCGGCCGTGGTTTGGAACAGTCCAAGGTCGTATTCATCCACGCCATAGGGCAGAACAATCGCGCCATAAAATGGAATGCGGATTTGTCCCCCATGCGAATGGCCGGCAAGCAATAAATCAAATTTCCGCCCGCCAAGTTTTTTCGCCCAGATGGGATAATGGAAAAGCAAAATGTTCTTCATCGAGGGATTCAACGGCGACAAGGCTTGATTCGCGTGGCTGCAGGACGCGCCGATGATGTTGATTTTGCCATCGGCGGCGGTTTGCGCTCTGTCCGGGAGCCACGCGCCGCCGGTCGCGGCAAAACATTTGAAAATGGGTTCAAATGAAATTTTGCTCCAATAATCATGATTGCCCGGCACGCCAAACATCGGCGATTTGACGCGGGACAAAAACTCCAGCGCTTCCGGCAGAAATTTCGGCTCCTCGATGATGTCGCCGGTGAAGCAGACAAAATCAGGCGCGAGCGAATTGATTGCATTCACAACCGACTGTAGATATTTCCGGTCGCCCTTGTGGTGCAAATCGGAGAAATGAACCAGACGGTGCGCGGGCTTGCCATCGCCAATCCGCAGCCGCCGGATTTTCAGCCGGGTCGTTTCGATCCATTTCGCATCCGCGACGGCAGCCAGCGGCGTGCAGACGGCCGCCGCGCCAAGGATGGCAAGAAACCGGCGGCGGCTTAATTTGCTCAACTTCATCACAGCTATCAATCCACGCGCGACAAGAATTGCGCCCGCTTATTTTTGACGCTAACTTCGATGCTACGCGAGTGAATTCCGTTCAATCAAAGCCTTCGCCGCTGCTCCTGCTGCTGCGCGTGAACGCGCTGCACAGTTGGCGGCGGCTGCTGGCCGTGCGCGAGCAATCACGACTGCTGACCAGCGTCATCGGTCTTTTCATTGCGGGCTACCTGTTCTTGTCGTTCGAGTTGTTTTTTCACGGGATGAAGTTCATCGCGAAATTTCCCGGTCTTGGCGCGGTGTTGACCGAGCGGCTGCTTTTCACGCTGTTCGCATTTCTGTTCGCTCTGCTGCTGTTGAGCAATCTCGTCATCAGCTACACCAACCTGTTCCGCAACCGCGAGACGATTTTTCTGCTGTCGCTGCCGGTCCCGGCGCAGACCATTTTCCGCTGGAAATTCATCGAGTCCACGCTGCTGGCGTCGTGGGCGTTCATGTTCCTGATCGCGCCGTTGCTGGCGGCGTTCGGCCTGGTGCGCGGCGTGCCGTGGCATTTTTACCTGGTCACGCCGGCGTTGATTGCGCTGTTCCTCGTGCTGCCGGCAGTGTGGGGATCGGCGCTGGCGATCTTGATCGGGCGTTTTTTGGACCGGCGCAGTTTTCAAATCGCGCTCGTGGGAAC
>JBEKRA010000111.1:0-6974 GCA_049519195.1 Verrucomicrobiota bacterium | reverse complement strand
ATGGAGCGTTGACCCAGCCGAAAGCATCTTGAAATGTCACCGGCGAATAAACCATTGCATCGGCAACTTGTTTGCCGCAATCGGCACGCAACAAAAAATAGGCAATTTCTTTTTGTGCAAACGCATAAAGGTAGTTCGCCAGCGCAATCATGGCGATGAACGCGATGAGCATGGCGATGACGTTCAGCGCGAGCTGAAAGCCGTCGCCCGCGCCGCGGCAGATGGCGTCAATTGAATTGGCCGTGGTGCGCGGCACGGTGGCGGGCGCGCTGGCGGCGGTTTCACTTTTCTGGGTTTCCGGCAGGAGAATTTTGGCAATCATCAGCGCGGCGGGGCAGTTCAACACGGACGCGGTGAGCAGGTGTCCGGCGGTGTTCGGATAGCCGGCGCGGATGCCCATTGCCGCATAAACCGCCGCGACGCCGCCGGCGATGTGCGCCATGCCGCAGACCATGATGGTCATCAGTTCGCTGTGCGTCAGGCGCGGGACGTAGGGCCGGATCATCAGCGGCGCCTCGGTCTGGCCCATGAAAATGTTCGCGGCGGCGGAAAGCGTCTCGCTGCCGCTCGTGCGCATGATTTTGCGCATCACCCACGCGGCGGCCTGGACGACTTTCTGCAAAACTCCCCAGTGATAGAGCAGCGACGAAATGCTCGCGACGATGATGATGGTGCCCATGACGAGGATGGCAAAGATGACCGAGTTGCCTGGGCCGAATTTTTCCGTGAGCAGTTTTTCATCCGCGAGCGGGCCGAAGACGAATTTGCAGCCTTCATTGGAGAATTGGATGAGCTTCTGGATGATTTTGCCGGCGAAATCAAAAAGCGCGCCGCCCCACGGCGTTTTCAAAATCAGCAGGGCCAGCGTGAATTGCAGTCCGACGCCCCAGACGACCGTTCGCCACGGGAACAGTTTGCGGTTGTAGGAAATGCCCCAAGCGAACAGCAGCATCGCCAGCCAGCCGAGCAGGTTTGCAAAATGAAGGTGCATTGCCTAGAAAACGCAAAGGTTGGAACCGAAGCCAGGCCGGACACCGGAAACATTCAACACCCAACATTCAACATTCAACGTCCAGTGAAACACGCATTGCAAGCGCGTTGGATGTTCGATGTTGAATGTTGAATGTTGAATGTTCATTTCTGCACGACGCGTTGGATGACTTCCTTGTAAATATGCGGATGCAAAACGCCGACGAACGGCAGGTTCCGGTAGCGCTCCGCAAAATCAAGCCCGTAGCCGACGACAAAAAGATCGGGAATCTCGAAGCCGACGTAATCGGCCTTCACTTTTTCAACGCGGCGCTCCGGTTTGTCGAGCAGCACGCAAATTTTTATCCGGCGCGGATGGAGCGCGCGAATTTTAGGCAGCACGCGGCTCATCGTCTTGCCGGTGTCGAGGATGTCGTCCACCAGCAGCACGTCGCGCCCGCGCACATCGAGGCGCAGTTCCTTCGTGAAGACCAGTTCGCCGGATTCCGTGCCTGCGCCGTAGCTGGAAACGCCGATGAAATCAAGGCGCAGCGGCAGGTTGAGATGCCGCACCAAATCCGCCAGAAACATCACCGTGCCGTTGAGCAGCGAGACGACGACCGTTTCGCGTCCGCGAAAATCATGTTCGATTTTGCGGGCGAGGATTTTGATGCGGCGCGCAATCTGCTCGTCAGCGATGAGCACGCTCTGAACTTCCTTGCGCCAGCGCACGGGGACGGCAGCGGAGCTGAATGAATTCTTGCGTTTCATTTAACCGGCCAAGGATGGACGATTCTTCCGTTTTGGACGAACTCTTTTTCGTCAAGCCCAGCAAATAAGATTTGGCTTCTTTGAGCGTAGCCACGAAATCCCCGCGCTTGTCGCCAAAGCTCGGTTAATGCAAACTTCACGTCATGCCGACCGACGCCACTTTTGAATCCTTTGAAAAGGAATTAAATCGCCTCGTTGAATCTTTCGGCAAACGCCTCACGGAACTCAAACAACCCGGCTACGCCGAAGCGCAGTTGCGCGATGATTTCCTGAATCCGTTTTTCCGCGCACTTGGCTGGGATATGGAAAACCGCGCTGGCCTGATTCAGCGTGAACGTGAGGTCGAGATTGAAAGCGCCACGCAGATTGGCGGCGGACGCAAACGCGCCGATTATCTTTTCCGCACCGACAAACGCGACCGGTTTGTCTGCGAGGCCAAGAAGCCTGCCGAGGAACTTCATTCCCGCTACGCCTTCCAAGCCAAACGCTACGCTTGGAACAAAGGCGTCTGGATGGCCTTGCTCACAGATTTTGAAGAACTGAAAATCTACATTGTCGGCGGCAAGCCCCACATTGATGAGCCGCACGTTGGCGAATGGAAAAGCTGGCACTTCCGCCAATACCCGCTCATCGCCCGCGAGCTTTGGGGTTTGCTCGCCCGTGATCGAATTGCCGTTGGCAGCATTGATGCCGCGTTGGATGCGTTGCCCAAGAAGGCCACCGGCACGGGCAAAGCCCGCCAGCAATGGCTCATCAAACCGGACCGAAATCGCGCATTGGACAATGATTTTCTGGAATTTCTGGACGAGACGCGGCGCGACCTCGCTTCTGACATCTACAAAAACAACGACCACGACGAATTGCTGGAAGGCAACAAGCTCACGGAAGCCTGTCAGCGCGTCATTGACCGCATCTTGTTTCTCCGTATTTGCGAAGACCGCGACATTGACACCGGCCAGCGTTTGCAATCCATCGTCGAGAAGTGGCGCAAGCACACCGGCGATGAGGACACCGGACGCCGCGCGCATCAGCAGCCGATGGAATTGCACGATGCGCCACCTGTCAATTACGGCAGCGACGGCATCCGTGCGCCCAAAGATTCACTTTGGCGTTATGTAGTCCGCCATTTCCGCGCGCTTGACCGCCGCCCGCCGACGCACGTTCCTTTTTTCAATGGCAATCTCTTCAAGCCGCACTTCACGGAAACCCTCGTCATCAGCGATGAATGGCTGGCCGGGTTCATTGGTGACTTGAGCGACGATGAATCGCCCTACCTGTTCAACATCATTGACGTGGAAATTCTCGGCAGCGTTTATGAAAGGTTTCTAGGAAAAGTCGTCCGACCACAGGGAAGAGGCATCACCATCGAGGAAAAGCCGGAAGTCCGCAAAGCCGGTGGTGTCTATTACACCCCGCGCTACATCGTGGATTACATCGTCGAGCAGACCGCCGGCAAATTGCTGGATGAAATTGCCGGAGCGCCGAGCATTGCTCGGCACGAACCGTCTTTGTCATCCGCTCAAGCCGAGCAATGCTCGGCGCTCCGTTCGCCATTAAAAGATTTTGAGAAACGCACCGCCGCCCTGCGCGTGCTTGATCCCGCCTGCGGTTCAGGTTCATTTCTCATCCGCGCCTTCGAGCGCGTGTGCGAGCATTGGCAGAAACGCCTGACCGCCGACTTGCGCGAGGTTTTGGGAGTGCGCGGGCATGACCGCGCTTTGGAACTGGCAGACATGTCTGCCAGTGGGAAAGGGGGGACATGTCCCCGCACTCCAGAGCAAAAAGCCGCCCGCGCCGCTTGGGAAAAGAAACACCGCGCCCTCTGCTGGGTGGACCCGGAAACCGGCGACGTTCACCTGACCGTGGCCCTCAAGCGGCAGATTCTCACCCAGAACATCTACGGCGTGGATTTGGACGCCGCCGCCGTGGAAGTGACCCAGCTCTCGCTCTACCTCAAGATGCTGGAGAACGAGAACCGCACCACGCTCCAGCGCCAGCGCGAACTGCTGGCCGACGAGGCCGAGATTGCCCTGCTGCCGCCCTTGCAGGACAACATCAAGTGCGGCAACTCCCTCATCGCCTCCGATTTCTCGATGATGCCCGAAGACCTCGTGCGCGTTCACGCCTTCGACTGGCCGGTGCAATTCGCGCCCATCCTGAAAGCCGGCGGCTTCGACGCCGTTATTGGCAATCCGCCTTACGGTGCTGAATTGAATGAGGAAGAAAGGTTATATCTTCAACGAGATTTTGGAATCAGTTTAACGGACACCGCTGCGTTATTCATTTTACTCAAGCTGCGGCTTCTAAAACCGCGTGGACTTGGCGGCTACATTGTGCCGAAACCGCTGCTCTACAATTCCAACTGGAAAGAAACCCGCGATAAAATCATCAATGAATTATCCATCGCGTGTGACTGCGGAAAGGTTTGGCCGGAGGTAAAATTGGAACAGGTCATTTGTATTCTTGAAAAGTCATCCAAAAAACCTGATTACACTTCTGCCTCGCGCGATGGACAGGTAATTCGACATTTCGGCAAGCTCGACAAAAAATTGTGTTCGGAGTTTCAATTCATCTTGAGCAATGTCTCGCCAGCAGAAGTTAAGCTCGCGCAGAAAATGAAATCTTCGGCGGTCAATTTAGGTAGCATTCTAAAAAACCAGCGCGGAGCGATGCTTCAAAACACTGTTTCGTCAGGCGCTGGTTTCTACGCTGCTTTGGGTGGAAAACAACTTGGCCGATTTTGCATTACTGAATTACCCAAAGGACGGATAACGAAATCAGCCGTTAGCGATGACAAAGCTTTTGTGAAGTCAAACAGTGTCCTAGTTCAAAACATCGTCGCTCACATTGAGAATCCGGTGGATCACATTCGGATTATCGCCACGGTTTTACCATCTGAATTGCAGGGCAACTCGGTAATTCTGGATACCGTGAATCAACTTTCCGTTGCCAAGCCTTTGTCAGCTTTGTTCGTTGCAGCAATTTTGAATTCAAAGTTAATCAACTGGTTCACCTACCGTTTTATTTTCGCGAGAGCAATCAGGACAATGCACTTTGATGCTCCTGTCACCAACCGAATTCCATTTTTCAAATTTGATTTCACCAAGCCCGCCGACAAATCGCGTCACGACAAGCTGGTGGTGCTGGTGGACAAACTGCTGGGCTTGATGCCCAAGCTGCGTGCGGCCACGGCGGACTCGGAAAAGGCCGTGCTGCAAAACGCCGTCACCGCCACCGACCAGCAAATAGACGCGCTGGTCTATGAGCTTTACGGCCTGACCGCCGACGAAATCAAACTCGTGGAGGGCCACGCATGAACTTCGCAGTCCCAGAATCCCAAAGGGATTCCATCATTCAGCCCAGGGTTGGCGAGCCTGCGAGCCTACCCTGGGTAACGCGTCATTATTCGTCACAACCCCAACGGGGTTGCATCACCCCGGCATCGAAACGATGCAACCCCGTCGGGGTTGAATACATTTTTGATGGACGACCCAGGGTAGCGCGTGCCGCGCAACCTTGGGCTGAATTACGTTACCCCGTTGGGGTAATGCGCGCGGCCACGGCGGAGTCGGAAAAGGCCGTGCTGCAAAACGCCGTCACCGCCACGGATCAGGAAATTGATAAACTGGTTTATGAACTCTACGGTCTCACAAAAGAGGAAATCGCCCTCGTCGAAGGCATGGCGTAAACCCCCGGTAGGGCCGCGTTGCCGCGCGGCCCAAACTTCCCGTTCGTCGCGTAGCGACGGGCGAAACAATGGGGCGGCGCAGCAGCGCCGCCCTACCACGTTGCGCCGGGAATTCCGCGCGTGGCGCGCGTCATTGCCCACCGCGCTGGAGCGTGACACGTTGCTCACGCCGGAATGGGTGGCCGAATGTGTGGTGCAGGAGGTGGAACGGTTTCTCGCCGTGCGTCTGCCGGAGAATTTTGCCGAACGGCTCGCGGCCAAGGCGCATTATCTGTATCCGCGCCACAAACATTTCCACAAGGGCCTGAACCGTCCGGGCTGGCGTGGCCGGGAAAACCTGCTGATGTTCATGCGCCACTGGACGGCGGGCTGGCTCAAGCGCGAACGCAATCCGCTACACAAAAAACTGCCATATTCCTTTGGCATGGGAAGGCGGTTGCCGGTTGTGCTGCCGATGTTCCTGAAAATCGGAAAATAAATAACAACGAATTTTGGTGGCATCTGGTGGAGCGGTTAAATTTTCGGGCTGGCGGAACCCAAAATCTTCAAGAAATCGAAGCGCGGTTGCCTGATGATGTCCGGGCTAGTTTGCCGAGATAATTTTCAAGCACGGCGGCGGTGACATCCAATGAATCGAGCAAAAACCAGTTCGCGCTGTCACTGGCAAAAACCGTCGCCTGCTTCACGCGCCAGCCTTCTCATGGAAAAGATAACCAGCTTTGAGTTTGAGATAATTGTCGTTTCGGCGGGCCATATCTGGATTCAAGAATTCAGAATCCAGGCGACCGAATCATCGTCAGAAGCATTTTGAAACGCTTGAAAGCTTTGAGGGCATGCGGTTGATTGGCCGGCATAAGAATCAATTCGCCGCCTTGCAGGAAATGCGGCTTGCCGGAAATCGTGATTTCCACTTCGCCTTCCAACACCTGCACCAGCGCGTCGAACGGCGCGGTGTGCTCGCTCAAGCCCTGTCCTTCATCGAACGCGAAAGCGGTCACGGTGCCGGTCGGCTTCTTCACGATTTCCCGGCTGACGATGGCGCCGTCCTGATAATTGACGAGTTCCGCAACCCTGGCCGCTTGCGCGCCAGCCAGTCCTTTGGATTTTGACGTGGTATCTTGCAGCATGATTGTTTTCCTTTGTCGCTTTCTTTCTATGATGCGCCGGACAATTTCAATTGCGCGAGCATTTCCCGCAGAATGGCTGCGGACTTTTCGAGGGCACTTTGTTCTTTGGGCGGCAGGTTGACCTCCAGGATGCGTTCGATGCCTTTTTGTGAAAGAACGCAGGGCACGCCCAAACACACCCCGCTCAAACCATATTCCCCTTCCAACACCGCTGAAACCGTGAGCACGCTGTTTTGATTGCGCAGGATTGCCCCTGTGATTCGCGTCAAGGCAAGGCCGACGGCAAACCAGGTCGCCCCTTTGTAATCAATGATATGATAGGCGGAATTCTTCACCGCCTCGGCAATTTTATTCCGGGACGTTTCCCAGTCGTCGCATTTTCCACAAACAGGGCAGAATTGTTCCACGGGCACGCCGGC
>JBEKRA010000110.1:0-6984 GCA_049519195.1 Verrucomicrobiota bacterium | reverse complement strand
TTGAGCCGCCGGGGGCGGGCATGGTTCCGGTCGCCCTTCGGGCTCCCTCCACCATGCCCGCCCCCTCACCCTTGTAGCGTATTGATTCCCCGCTTTGAGGTCACGAACTCAGAAACGGCGGGCGTGATGTCATCAAGAAGCACAAGACGGAACCTCATTACGAAAACCTGACGGAGAATTGGTGTGGCGAATGCATGAGTGGCCGAATAAGGTCTGCGAACCGGCATCGTGTGAAATATTTGTTTTTGATGACACGGTATTATAGAAAAGGTCACCCCAAAGATGGCAAGCTTCTCGTAGTCGGCTTTTTATATCGTGCGAACGAAAACATTTGGCTCAATTTGAATAAATCCCGTCGTGATGGGGCTGCCGCCTACGATCCTCAAAACCCGCAGGAATGTGGCTTTTTTGTTGGCGATGAGACGAAATCACATTTTGTTTCGGCAGATGATGCTTACGAGTTGCCTGCAAAAAACGGACGGTGGAAATACTTCACCTTTGAAAAAGAGTCGGAACAAATCATTTCATTTCTTAAAAAACGCAAAAACATTCTGGAAGCGTTACGCAAAAGAGTTAAAACATTGAAAGGAGTCAGCAGTGACAATAACCCAAAACACCGGCAAGGCTGCACAAAATAATATCCACAAAGTCGTTCTTCTTCGTGTCGGCATTGACAGTGGTTCGGGCGGGATGCAGGGGCCGATCTTTGCTGGTGAAACCTTTGAATTTATCCCGATAAATTCTGAACGCGGCGACCGGTTAGGCCGAACTTATGGTAACACGTCTGGCCGTCACGGGCGAAAAATGATTGAATATTTTTTCGGGGCGCACAAAGAACGAATGCGGAACGCATTTTTACACTTCGATCCAGAATTCAAAACTTACACATACGGTGACCCCACCAGACCGAAGCAAAGTTTGAAAAGATTGGCGCATGGTGATTGGCTCGTGTTTTACGCCGGCTTGAAGGGCTGGGGGGATTGTCGGACTGCACCAGGACTTTACATCATTGGCTTCTTCGTAGTTGAAGATGCAGGATTTCATCCGAATAAAAAGCAATGGTGTTATCGCTAAATTCAAACGAAATTGGCATGTTCTCAACCGCGATATTAGAGACGATCTCATTTTGGTTAAAGGTGGACGCGGCAGCCGGTTGCTGAATAAAGCGGTCAAGATCAGTGCCGACGAGAAGGCAACTGATAAAGGCGGTCATCCTGTGTTTGTCCTTGACCCGAAAATGTCGCGTCACTTTGGAACATTCACAGACCTGAATGCCATTCAGAGAAGCACACCACGTTGGGTAAAACCAGAGTTTTGCAAAAAGGCGGTGGCTTTTCTTAAAACTCTTGAATAACTGGGTCAGTCCCGCAGTTTCCCAAAAACATATGAGCGCGGCGATAAGCCGTTGGCGCGACTTTTATTCCAGCCCAATGATCTGGCGGAACATTTCATAGACGACGCTGCGGCGTTCAACGAAGACCACGCGGAAAAACGGCCCTTCATCGCCAGAGGCGTGCTGAATGATCAAACGGTAGCCTTCCACCTTGACCTTGTAAAAACCGTCCAGTTCGTCTTCGAGCGGCTCAGGCGTGCTTTGACCGCGCTCAAGAGCGTGAAGGATTTCGCGGAGACGGCGGCGCGTGGCGGGCGGCTGGAGCCGGATGAAGGCGCGCGGCTGGGGTTCAATGGTCAGCTTCATCCTCGTCCAACACGCTCAACGGGTAGTCCTTTGTTTTGCCGGCCTTGGCGTTGTTGATGGCTTTCATGGCCGCCGGGTTGGACAGAATCTCCATCTGCTCCAGCAAGTCGGCCATCCGCTTCCGCGGCACGATGAAGGCTACGACTTCGCCATTCCGGGTGATGGCGGACGTTTTGCCGCTCCGGCACAGCGCGGGGAACCGCGCCTGTCCCTTGGTGATGGTAAATGTATTCTTCACGCAGATTCTACATAGACCATTTTTTGTTTTCCGGCAAGTCCATTTTGGACCCGCATTCCGAAGTGGGTGCCTCTTGATACACGCACCGAACCGCCGCGGCGCGGTAACGCAGACTTCCCAGTCTGCCGTATCGCGGGTTTCCAAACCTGCGGGGCCACAGACTTTTCAACGCCTGCCGATTGGGAAATCGGCGATACAGCAGGTTGGGAAACCTGCGATACGGCGTGGGCGTCAAGATGCGCCTACTGTCCGCGCTCCGAAGATTATTTCCCAGAAACAAAAAGAGCGCGGCGGGAAGCCGTTGGCGCGGGCGCGAATCATTTCGCCCGTGCAAACGGCTCCCCGCCTACGCTGTGCTTCGGCGCGGCAAGCCCGCACACACATTGTCCCCACCTCATGCTGGCGTTGCGTTTCCGCCGCCGCTTCGCTATGATGCGATGAGTTCATACGGCAAGCAGTTCGCGGCTGTCCGCATAAATGCGCGCCTGCCGCTCGGCCTGGCGCACGGCAGCGGCGGTTTTTTCCTCGAACAGCACCGGGAACACCAGCAGCGGATAAAACGTCATCCACGCCAGCGCGGCGGCTTCGTTGGCCGCGCGCCGCAGCGGAACGTTCCATTCCGGCGTCGCTCCCGCCAATTGCTCGGCGAGCAGCCGGTTTTTTAACCGCTCAAACTCGGTTTCCCATGTCGCGCGGAACGGAGCCGGCGGCCCGTCCTCCGTAGCAGAGCTACTGCGGAGGGTGGACGCGGGCCGCAGCTCGAAGCGCGTTTCAGGACCGAACTCGGTCGGCACTCTTGTTTTGTTTCTGTTCATGTCTTTCCTTTCGTTTTGGTTTTGGGTCAAAAAGCAGAAAACCCGCGATTGACTGGCAATCGCGGGTTCCTGAAAAATCGTTTGTTTAATTAGAATTTCAATCCCACGATGCCCAAAAGACGGGAGCAGCGTCCACCCTCCGTAGCATAGCTACTGCGGAGGACGGGCTGCCACTTGGCCATGCGGCCAATGACCGGCGCGTGCTTCAGACTTTTTGTTGCAAACGTGGTTGTCATGTTCAACGGTCGGTAAGAAACACTATTCCAGACCATTTGTCAAACTTTTTTGCAGGATAAAAAAAATGCGTTGTGCGATGGCTGCGCGGTGCTAAATTGACATGAGGCATGAGCGAACAATTACGAATGGTCACCTGCGGCTGGTGTGAGACGAAGGTCTTCATCCCCGGCGATTTGCAGCCGCTGGGCACGGTGCCTTGCAGCAAATGCGGGCACCCGATCATGATGCCGATGTTGCTGCGGCAATTCGAGTTGCGGAGCATCATCGGGTCGGGCGGCATGGGCACGGTGTATCGCGCCTGGGACACGACGCTGGAACGCATGGTGGCGGTGAAGTTGATGAAGAAGGAGCTGCTCCAGGACACGAAGGCGCTGGAAAGTTTTTACCGCGAGGCCCGCGCGTGCGCCCGGCTGAATCACACGAACATCGTCCACCTTTACACGTTCGACGAATGGGACGGGCAGCAATATCTCGTCATGGAGCTGGCCGACCGCGGCAGCCTCGACGCGCGCATCGAAAAATTGCGCCTGCTGCCCGAACTCGACGTGCTCGACATCGGCATCAAAATCGCCTCCGCCCTCGACATGGCGCTCAAATACGACCTGCTCCACCGCGACATCAAGCCGGGCAACATCCTGTTCAACGCCGACCACGAACCGAAGCTCATTGACTTCGGCCTCGCGCGCAAAGCCGACATGGAACACGAGGTCGAGGACGTGACCTGGGGCACGCCGTATTATGTCGCGCCGGAAAAAATCAAACGCGAGCCGGAAACCTTTCTGTCCGACATGTATAGCCTCGGCGCGACGCTGTATCACGCAATGACCGGCCACGTGCCGTTCGACGCGCCGACCATCGAGGAAGTCATTGTTGCCCAGGTCAACACGCCGCTGACACCGCCGAACCTGGTCGTGCCGGAAATCTCGCAGCCGACGAGCGACGCGCTGGTGAAAGTGCTGGCCAAAAATCCCAGGGACCGCTACTTGAGCTACGATGAATTCATCATGACCCTTGAGGCGTCGCGCAGCCTGCTGCTGCGGCAACAATCCCAATTTCCGAAGACCCAGGAAAAATCGAAGGGACTGACCAGTTGGTGGAAACGGCAATAAAATAACGGCCGGCGCCGTCGCCAGCGTCCATGACGGGAAAATTTGCGAATGGACAGTTGTTCGCCGGTTCCTTGTTCTTCTTGCAGGCGCCATGCGCCGGTTCACCCACCACGCCGTCGGCCGGCGCCGTTGTTCTTTTGCCCGGATAATTTGCCGCCGGTCTGGAGCAACTCGACAAACGCCCGGGCGTTGGGATGGAGCTGGCGGCCATGGCGATAAACAATCCCCAACGGCCGCACGAAACCCGGAGTGGAGAACGGCGCCGCAACGAGTGTTTTTGCCCGCAGTTCGTGCTCCAGCGTCGGCAGTGGCAAAATCGCCACTCCCGATCCGACCTCCACGGCGCGCTTGACCGCCTCGATGTTGTCGAAGGTCAGCTTCACTTTCACCTCCACGCCGTGCTCGCGCAGGAAACCGTCAATCTTCTTGCGGATCACCAGGTCCGCGTCGAACCCCACAAACGGCTCGCCGGCCAGTTGTTTCACCACGATTTTCTTCTTCCCGGCCAGCCGGTGCCGCGGGTGACACGCCATCACCATTGGCTCATTCCGCCACGGTATCACCGTCAAATCCCGCCGCTCCTGTGGAAACGAGATGATGCCAAGATCCACCTCGTCGTTGAGCACGTGTTCGCAAACGCGCCTGGGATGGAGATACTCCAGCGCCACGCGTGCGCGCGGCTGCATCTCGTTGAACCGCTGCACGCAGCGGCTCATGTCGCGAAGGTTGACCGAGTAAATGGCCGCCACGCGCACCACCGTTTCCGCCGCCATCTGGTTGCCGCGCACCTCGCTCTCCAGCGCGTAATAACGATCCAGCACCTCCCGGCAGCCGTCGTAGAAGATTTGGCCCGCGCGCGTCGGCTTCCAAGGACGGCAGGACCGGTCAATGAGTGTCACGCCCAGATGTTTCTCCAGCCGTTGCACCGTCAGACTGGCGGCCGCCTGCAGCACATTGTTCGCCTCCGCGCCGCGCGACAAGCTGCTGAACGAAGTCTGGGGTTACAATTATTATGGCACCACGCGCACGCTGGACCAGGTGATTGTGCAGCTCCGGAAAAAACTCGGCGACAACGGCGACGAACCGAAGACCTGCTCACCATCCACGGCGTCGGTTACAAGCTGGTTGCTTAAAGAAGTTATCCGCAGACTACGCGGATTGACGCTGATTTTTGCAGCAAAAGAACGGAAAGAACGCAAAAGTTTTTTCTCCGCGCCAACTGGTGAGAAGGTCACGATGCTGGATGCCTGGCACCACTCTACCTTATTCCTTGCTGCCCCAGTAACAGACGCCGCGCTGTTTCATGGAGTTCACGTTGAGGTAGAATGCACCTCCGTCGGCGGATGTCTCGGCATCAACCACCCACAACGTTTGCGTCAGGGCACCCGCCGACGGCAGCAATTGGGCGAGCTGGTTGGGCTGGCGGCGAATAAATTCCTCGTTCAACACATGCCCTTCCCGGCCCGGCGAAACGGCCAGATAAAGCATGTCCATTTCGACGAGGTCGTTGAAGAAGTGCGTGCCGAGGGAGACATCGGGCACCAGACCCTCGTGCATCAGGGCCAGTTCGCAGACCACGGAGGCCGTGTTGATTTCGGCAAAAGAAACCGGCACCCCCAGCGACGGCATGGAGGTGCCCCATCGGCCCGGCCCGACCAGCATGACGGTCTGGCGGGAGTCCGGCGGATTGAGGTGCATCAGGCGCCCGATGGTGCGGGCCACGGAATAACGCTGGTTCACGCCCATTTGGCCATAGACGGACGGGACAACGTAAATCACCCGGTCAATCACCGTGGCAATGCTGTGGCCGATGATCGGCCCGTGCGATTGCAGGAAGATGTTCTGTGGCTCGATCTTTTCCGGCATCTTCACCCGGCTGCCTTCGCCGCCGAGCTTCACCTGGAACGGACGGCATTGGAGCAGGTTGATCCGGAACTTGTCGTCGGACGTGAAGTTCGCCGTGAACTCGATGTCCACGGGGTAATTGTAGGCCCGTTGCAGTGTGCGGCACAGTTCGCGCATCAACGGCGCGAATTCCGTCCCGGAAAGCAGCCGCTCGAAGGAAAGCATTCCGGAAAAGGGGGTGGCCTGGCTTTCGCCCGGCGCGGGCCAGGAGGTGGCTTCGTCACGCGTGGCAAACAGCTCGACCAAACCAGGCGGATAGGTCTGCGCGATGGCCTCGAACTCGCGGCTGGCGAGTTGTTTGGCCTCCAGATCCAGCACGTCCACGCGGCGCTGGGCGAACTCGCGCGCCTCCTGCGCCTTGGCTTCCGGCCGCTTGAGCGGCGCGTTGAGCGCGACTAGGCGGGTATAGTCGTCATCGGTGCGGTCCACGGCGCGCGTGCCCAGCCCGAAGACCAGCCGCAGCATTCCGGCCTTGGGATCAATGTCCTCGTTCCACACGAAGGGATTGAACGAGAAGCCCACCCCGGCCACCTGCGGAAAAAACAGGCTGCCGTGCAACTCGCCGGAGACGCGCTGCACCAGCAGGGCCATCTGCTCGTCGCGATCGAGCAGCCCGTGATGCAGCCGGTAGCGCAGACCTTCCTCGCTCATGGTGCTGGCATAGACGGTGCGGACGGCGTTTATGAAAGCTTCCAGGCGTTCCTGGGGCGTGCCTTGATTGGCCAGAAAGACGCTCTCGTATTTGCCGGAGAAGGCATTGCCGTAGTTGTCTTCGAGCAAACTGCTCGAGCGGACAATCAGCGGCGATTGCCCGAAGTATTCCAGCATCTCCATGAACTGGTGCAGGATGTAATCGGGAAACGAACCGTAAAGGATTTTCCGGCGGGCTTCCTCGGCTTGCTGTAGGTAACGGTCGAGGTCCTTGTGACGGCGGCGCAGCCACCAACAGCCGTTCTGCACCAGATAGGTGTAGAAAACGTC
>JBEKRA010000109.1:0-7017 GCA_049519195.1 Verrucomicrobiota bacterium | reverse complement strand
CATCCATTCCTGAAGCTGCCCCCACTTGCCGATTTGCGGTGTCACCAGCTTGTCACGCAAGCCGGCAATCTTGTCGCGGTAATCCTTGTCCGTGCCAAGCGCATCGGCGGCCTGAACGTAATTGTTGAACAAGTCCCAGACGATTTCCTGGCTGTAGCTCACGCCGTCCTCGTCCGGGCCGTGTTCGGGCGACCAGCCGTTCGGCACGACGAGTTTTCCATCCGGCAGGGTTTTCAGGTGGTCTTCCCAGAACTCGCAGGTCTCCTTCATGACGGGATACGCGACAGTGCGCAGAAAATTCTTGTCGAGGCCGAACGCGTAATGTTCCCACAAATGCTGGCAATACCACGCGTTCGCCGTCTTGTCCCATTTCCAGCCGAGGCCGCCGGTGATGTTGTGCGACGTGCGCAACGCGAAACCGCGCTTGGCGAAATTCCCGTCGGCGGTTTTGAATTCCGGCGCGGCCTGCGTCGCCTTGCGCCACGCGGGAAGCTGGCTGGCGATCAAATCAAAAAACGGCGTGTGGCATTCGCCGAGATTGGCGACTTCCGCCGGCCAGTAGTTCATTTCGACGTTGATGTTCGCGTGATAATCGCTGTGCCACGGCGGCGAATTATTGTCGTTCCATAGTCCTTGCAAATTCGCGGGCAGTCCGCCTTGGCGCGAACAGGAAATCAGCAGATAGCGTCCGTATTGAAACAGCAGCGCTTCGAGTCCGGGGTCAACAGTCTTGAACGCTTCCAATTTGCGTTTGTCGGTGGGCTGCGCGGTTTGGGCGGCGGTGGATTTGCCGAAGCCGGCGCTGACACGATTGAACAACGCGTGGTAATCCTTGATGTGCGCGGCCTCCAGTTTGGCGAAACTTTTTTTGGCCGCCGAATCAATCTGCGCCGCCACCCGCACGTGAGGATCGTCGCCATGATAATTTTTGGCATAATCCATCACGTAATCCGTGCCCGCCGCGACGAGTAGCGTGAGGCTGTTGCAATCCTTGAATGCAAGCCGGGCGGAGTTTGTGTCCGCCGTGACCGTGCCGCTGCGATTCAGCACAAGCACCTGCCATTCGTATTTGCGGCCGTTGTTCAACGCGCCGGACACGGTGAAGCGGTTGCCGTTGAGAATGGCCTTGGCGCCGTGGCCGTCGCGCAACTCTATGCTGCCGGTGTAAGCGCCTTTTTTGTCCGCCGTGAACTGCGCCACCGTCACCTCTGCCGGATGGCTGGAAAAATATGTGCGCTGAAAATTCACGCCGTCCGCCGAATAACTGACATGCGCAATGGCGTCGGCCAGATCGAGATCGCGGCGATAATTCGTGGAATTTGTGTGCGCGGGCAGGTTGATGAATACGTTGCCCAGCACTTGATACGAACCCATGCTGCCGTCCTCGCCGCTGGGATTGTCGGTGCCGGTCCAGAGGCTGTCTTCGTTCAGGCTCAATCGCTCGCGCGTCGGCGAGCCAAAAATCAACGCGCCCATCCGCCCGTTGCCGATGGGCAGCGTCTCGTTCATCGGCTGGCTATTGGCGGCGGGCTGCTGATACCACAACGTCAAATCAGCGGCGGACGGGCTGGCGCCCACGCCCAGCACAGAGACAAGCAAAGCGAGAAATATGTTGTTCATGGGAACAGGACGGGAATTCATTTCCCGCAGAATACGCGGCTTGCCGCGCCGAAGCAATGCGAAGGCGGGATGACGCCGATTTGAAATGAAAAATCCGCCGCCAATTTTGGTGATAGCCGATGTAGCGTCGAGCATGCGGCTCGACATCGGGCCACAGGCCCGACTCTACATCACCCGCGCCTCGCCGTTGCCCTTGACGACTTCACCGATGAGCCAGGCTTTGTGCTTCTGCGCGCGGATGAATTTCAGCGCCGCGTCCGCCTTGTCCGCCGAGACGATGCCCACCATGCCGATGCCCATGTTGAAGACCTGATACAATTCCGCGTCCGGCACGCCGCTCTTTTCCGCGATGATTTGGAAAATCGGCGGCATGTCCCAGGAACCTTTTTTGATGACCACGTCGAGCGACTTCGGCAGCACGCGCGGGATGTTGTCCACAAACCCGCCGCCGGTGATGTGGGCGAAGGCCTTCACCGTAGGACAGGCGTCGCGCCTGTCTCTGATTTTTTCTTTTGAAGATGGAGACAGGCGCGACGCCTGTCCTACGTTAAACTTCTCGATCAGTTTTTGCACCAGCGGGCCGTAGCTGATGTGAACTTTCAACAACTCCACGCCAATCGTGCCTTTGAGTCCAGGCACGCGGCTGGACGGTTTCAATTTCAACTGCTCGAAGAAAATTTTCCGCGCCAGCGAATAACCGTTTGTGTGCAGGCCGCTCGATTCGATGCCGATGACCGCGTCGCCGCGCTTCACGGTTTTCTGGCCGTTGAGCATTTTGGATTTTTCCACCACGCCGACAATTGTGCCGCTCACGTCGTATTCGCCCGGCTGGTAAAAGCCCGGCATCTGCGCCGTCTCGCCGCCGATGAGCGCGCAATGGTTTTCCGCGCAGGCGCGGGCGAAGCCCTTGATGATGTCCGTGAAGACGTGCGGCTCCAGCTTGCCCGTGCCGAGATAATCGAGGAAAAACAGCGGCTCCGCGCCGAGCACGGCGATGTCATTCACGCAATGGTTCACGAGGTCCGCGCCGATGGTGTCATGGCGGTCCATCGCGAAGGCGAGCTTGAGCTTGGTGCCGACGCCGTCCACGGACGACACGAGCACCGGCTCGCGATATTTTTTCACGTCCAGCGCGAACAGGCCGCCAAAGCCGCCGACCTTGCCGAGCACCTCGCGGCGATGCGTGGAGGCGAGCAATTGCGGCAGCGTGGCTTTGACTTTATTGCCGAGATCAATGTCAACGCCGGCGGCGGCGTAAGCTTTTTGCTTCTTCATGTGGCGCAGATTAAACCGCGAAACGGCAGGGCGGGCGAGAAAATTTATGGAACACAAAGACGATTTGTGGCGATGGGCTGACGTTGAATCAAGGAATTCAACTCCTTTGTTTCACTCCACTCCGCATGACCATCAACAAATGCAAGATTTCCTCCACTGGGATGAAATTCACCAGTCCAATCAAGATCAATGTTCGTTGTCACAGTCAACAAACCCGCTTTTACCGGCTGGTGATTGAATGACAAATCTCGCTCGCCTGCAAAAATTGCTTGGGATGGATTTGGATTATTTGTTGAATAGGAAGCGTCCGCATTGAGAAAATAACTGATATTCAGATCATTCAATGCTTCGTAATTCGTAGCGACTTGTCGGGTTTGATCCTTTGGACAAACAAAAATTCTAAAAGATTCTAGCCCGCCTGTGTATTTGCGAAGTTTTTCAAAATGGGGAAATGTGTGAGTGGTATAAATGAATTCCAGAGTGCCGCCATTTTGTGCCGTTACCTGCATTGGATATTTTCCATTGTAGTCGTTTGCATAAAGGGTGAAGCCTAGATCTATTTGCTTGAGATTGCTCAGACACATAACTCGATAGGCATGGTGAGGGCCGCCATTTATAGCTGGCAGCAATAGCGCCGCCAAAACTGCAACCACAAAAATAACAACCAACAACTCAACCAGCGTAAATGCTCTAGTTTTCGCTTTGGCCGAAAGCGTTTTCATGAGTGCTTCAACTATAACTCCGCCCGCCCCGGCGACAAGCCCGTTTATTGCCAGCGCCATCGGCGCGGCATCTTTGTAGTTTGTCGCCCAAATCCGTTCAAGCTCCGTCAGGAGCGACATATTCCGCGCGCTTTTCTGACGATGCCGTTCCTGGCGGAGCTTGAGCCATTATTTGATTTGCCGGTGGCTGCAAAGATGTCAGCCCTGGCTGGCTTTTGATTTCGGAGCGCGGGCAGCTTGCCCGCGTGTTCATTGTGGCAATGATTTCAACTCGCGGACAAGCTGTCCGCGCTCCGGCGCAAAACGGAATCGAATTGCGCTTCGGCAAGATTATTGCAAAATAGGCGGATGAATTTAGACGCGCTTTATTCCGAACTCACGCTCAAGACCAAAACCAAGCTCGCGCTGATCGTCCTCGACGGCGTCGGCGACATCGCCACGCAGTCGCAAAATTACATGACGCCGCTGGAAGCCGCCACGACGCCGAACCTCGACGCAATCGCGAAAAATTCCGCGCAGGGCCGGATGATTCCCATCGCGCCCGGCATCACGCCCGGCAGCGGGCCGGGGCATCTCGGCCTGTTCGGCTATGACCCGCTGGAATTTCAGGTTGGCCGCGGCGTCATCGAGGCGCTCGGCCTCGGCATTGAACTCAAGCCCGGCGACGTCTGCGCCCGCGCCAATTTTGCCACGCTCGATCCCAAGGGCATTGTCACCGACCGCCGCGCCGGCCGCATCCCGACCGAGACGTGCGAGAAACTGTGCGCGATGATCGCCGCGAAGGTGAAAAAAATCGGCGACACGGAAATCATCGTCAAGGCCGGCAAGGAACACCGGTTCGTCGTCATTTTCCGCGGCAAGGGGCTGGAAGGCCCGCTCACGGACGCCGACCCGAACCGCGAGGGCTTTCCGATTCCAACCGTTCATCCGCGCGACGAGAACAATGCCGGCCAGAAGAAGATGGCCGGGCTGATTGCCGATTTTTACAAGGCCGCGCTGCCGGTCATCGCGAGGGAAAAACCGGCGAACGGCTTTCTCATGCGCGGCATCGCGCACCAGCCGCACATTCCGCTGTTCGAGGATCGCTACAAACTCAAACCCGCCTGCCTCGCGGTTTATCCGATGTATAAAGGGCTGGCGCAGCTCGTCGGCATGAAGAAAATCGAAGGCCCGGCGACCATCGCGGAGCAGTTCGAGCGTTACCTCGCCGAATATGACAATTTCGATTTCTTCTTCATTCACTTCAAATATACGGACAAATACGGCGAGGACGGCAATTTCACGGCAAAGATGAACGCGATCCAGGACTTCGACGCCGCGCTGCCGATTTTGATGCGGAAGAAGCCGGACGTGCTCGCCATCACCGGCGACCATTCGACTCCGTGCGCGATGAAGGGCCATTCGTGGCATCCGCAGCCGGTGCTGCTGCAATCGGAGTGCAGCGGCTCGGACAAACTCGAACGCTTCACCGAAACCGGCGCGAACAGCGGCTCGCTCGGCGTCTTCCCGGCGAAATGCCTCATCCGACTGATGCAGGCCAACGCGAAGATGCTCGACAAGTTTGGCGCGTGAAGGAGCGCGGACAGCTTGTCCGCGAGATGAATTGCTGAAATGGAAAACATTGAACATCCAACATTGAACATCCAACATCCAATTTTCAGCGGTGCACGATCAGCGAACCATTCGTTGTTCGATGTTGGATGTTGGATGTTGGATGTTTCTTTTCAGAACGCGCGGACAAGCTGTCCGCGCTCCTGAACATGAACCTGCCCAACAAGCTCACCGTCTCGCGTTTCGTGCTGACGGCGCTTTTCGTTTGGGCGCTGTTCTCGCCGCTCCGGTTTAACGACACGCTCGCGCTGGTTCTTTTCTCACTGGCCGGGTTCACGGACTTTCTCGATGGCCGCCTCGCCCGCAAACGCGGTCTCATCACCAATTTCGGCATCTTGATGGACCCGCTCGCCGACAAAATCCTGATTTGCTCGGCGTTCGTCGCCTTCGTCGAAAGCACGCACTTGCACTCGGATTTGCATCCCGACGCGCCGGTGAAGGTCGCCGCGTGGATGGTCATCGTCATCGTCGCGCGCGAACTGGCCATCACCGGGCTGCGGCTGCTCGCGGCCTCCAAAAACGTCGTGCTCGCGGCGGAGAATTTCGGGAAGCACAAGACCATTTCACAAATCGCGGCCATCAACGCGCTGCTGGTGGTGGACGCCTGCAAGGAATGGCCGGCGGGGTTGCGGAATTTTTTCCTGTCCTGGGTGCCGCTGTTTGCGGGAATCATGCTGTGGGTGGCGGTCGCATTGACGGCGGCGTCCGGCGCGATTTACCTCTGGCGCAACCGCGCGATTTACATGAGCGACGTGTGAAATTTACGATTTACGATACACGATTTACGCGCGACCAGAACTGCGGGCGGTTTTTGCCGAGGAGACAACGATTGCGAGGATTTCGTCGGCTTCCTTCATTAAAGCAGCGAGACGCGATGCTTTCACTAAATTGTTGTCAACCAGCAATTCCATCCAGAACAAGGACTCGTCACATTCTTCCTCAACGATGCGCAACTTGTTGATGAAGTCAGAATTCGATTTGGCGCGGCAAACGACGCGGTAATTTGCGCCAACGGAAGTTCCGCTGCGGAGAAGCTGTTTGCCCAATGTTTGAGCGACCCAATTGACCGGAAGTGCGGAACAAAGTTTCACCACGCGGTTGGCATAAACTTTCGTCCGATTTTTCATTTCCTCTCTTGTCATAGCCAATGGAGGTTGATGGATTGTTGTTTTTTCAGAGCGCGCGTAAATCGTAAATCGTGAATCGTCAATGCCTTCACTTTTTTGGCAGCGGCAGCGTGTCGCCGGAACTGGCCGGCTGATAAACGGCAGGCGGCAGGCCGGCCGGCGCGTTGCCGTGATTGCGATGCCGCAGCGCCCAACCGGCAATCATGACCGCCGCGACAATCAATACAATGCCGCAGCCGGCCAGCGCCACTTTCACGTTCACCTTGGACAGCCAATACATCACTTGGTCGAGCGGCGATCGTGAGGCTTCGACCAGCGGCGGCGGCTCGCTGAATTTTTCCGTTCCCTTCAGTTCGGCGTCCAGCACGGCCATGAGTTGAGGCACGTCAAGCTTGAGCATCGCCGCGTAATTCTTCACCGAGCCGCGGATGTAAATCGGCGCGGAGAACACGTTGAAATTTCCCTCTTCGAGCGCGCGGATGTGGTCGGTGCGGATTTTGGTCGCGTCGGCGACCTGCTGCACCGTGAGTTTTCCGGCCTCGCGCGCGGCGCGGAGTTGTTCGGCAACCGTTGGCATTCGCCTTATTTAGCGCAATTGACGCGGCGTTGGCAATCTTGTAAAACGCCCCGCATGAAAACCCTCCTCCGGCGGCTGCTTTTTG